>JAVEWB010000018.1:0-16459 GCA_034004765.1 Anaerolineae bacterium | reverse complement strand
GAAGGTCAACCGCAGATCCACACCAGGGTAAGGGAGACCTCGTTCATCAGCAACCGCCTGAGGCATGGGATCGGAGCTGCCGGTGACAGCGCCAACATTTGCAACGCGCTCCCCTTGAAGCAGCCGCATATGGTAAGAGTGAAGGCCATACCCCTGTCCGCTCTCATTCATGAATCCCAACACGTGGGCGGCCAGATCCCCCTCCGTGTACTGACGAAGCCAGGTAGGGGTCAATGTGATCCAGGAGTACTCCAATTTCTCGATCTCCGCCACCGCACTCTCGGGCACCTGCTTTGCCAGGAAATGCCAGACAATCGTCTGTTCCTCTTCCTCGGGACTGACCGTCAGTTTTGTCACTAACTCCTCGGGAGTCTGTCCTAATAACGACGCGAGCGCAGTCGCTGCCTCCTGCGGATCAGAGACTAACCGAACTTCGGCACCGACATCGTAATACGGGCTGTTCCCCACCAGCAAATTGCCATTGCGATCCCAAATACAACCCAACGCAGGGTCCGGAAGCCCATACTGTCGTTCGACAAGGCGCTCGGCCTCCGCTTGATGCTCCGGATGTTCCAACACCTGCAGCCGGACCAACTGTGCTACCACCAGCAGCAGGATAGCTACCATCAGCAAAGCGATAAATCGCAAACGAGCATCAGGACCGGGTAACATGGTTAAGGCTCCGTGATCTGCATGAAATCGACCGACTCAACCGGCACGTACTTCATAGCAATAGAACGCTCTTGCAAGACGGGAATCGCACCGGCCCGGGCGATCTCGACCATCAACGCGTTGTTCGTGCGCTCCCACGTGACGAAATCGGATTCCATTTCCCAAACGCGCCGTGAAAGGCTCACATTGGAAGCCAATAGGCTCAGATAAGCAGCGGACAATAAAGTAACCACCACAATGACCGATAAAAAGAACAATGCCACCGTTCGATCTGCGGTGGCCTTTCGCCGCTGTACGCCATGAGTTCGCTGCTGCCAGAGAACGCTCATGAGTTCCTCCTCTAAAAACTGCCGAGTTCCCTCAAAATAATCAGTTAATCTTTTCAGCCACACGAAGCCGCGCACTTCGGCTCCGCGGATTTGCAGCAATTTCTTCAGCCGAGGCCGTCACCGATCTGCGTGTCACAAGGCGAAGCACAGGCTGGTGCCCACAGGTACAAATCGGGACCTCAGGTGGGCAGGTACATCCCTGAGCCTGCTCCTTGAAAAACTGCTTCACCAGGCGATCTTCCAGCGAATGAAAGGTAATGATCGCCAGTCGCCCCCCTGTCCGCAACACTGAGACGGCCTGCGGGAGCGCAACTTCCAGCAGTTCTAATTCGCGGTTGACCGCGATGCGCAGCGCTTGAAAAGTACGGGTCGCCGGGTGAATGTGTCCCCTGGTGCGTCCCAAAGCCCGCGTCACGACCTCCGCCAGTTGGCGGGTGGTGTAAAACGGCCGGGCCTCCATTATCGCTCTGGCAATCCGCCGGCTTTGAGGCTCCTCACCGTAACGCCACAGCAGCGTGGCCACCTCTTCTTCCGACAGCCTGTTCAGCAGATCCGCAGCCGTCGGTCCGCCGGCCAGGGGATCGAAGCGCATGTCCAGCGGGCCCTCCAGACGGAAAGCGAACCCACGATCCGGATCCTCCACCTGCAATGACGAGAACCCCAAGTCAAAGAGCACCCCATCGGCAGGGACAAACCCCTTTTCCTGTGCCACCGCTTCCAATCGATCATACGAAGCGTGAACCACACAGACCCGGCTGCCAAAAGGCTCCAAGCGTACCGCGGCGGCGGCACTGGCCTTAGGATCACGATCCAGGCCCAAAACACATCCATCCGGAGCTGAGCGCTCCAAGGCAGCGGCCGTATGTCCACCCGCGCCAACCGTTGCATCAATGTAACGTCCACCGGGAAAGACCCCCAGTCCGTCAAGCACCTCCCGGAGTAGAACGGGGATGTGCTTCTGTGCAGTAAGATGGGCTAAATCTGCAGGTTCTCCCATAGTTCCGGATCGCTTTCCCGTATCTGAGCCTGACGTGTATTCTCCTCATCCCATTGCTGCGGGGTCCATAATTCAATGAAGCGATCCAGTCCCACAACGATCACCTCACCGGTAGCATCCAGGCCAATGACCTCACGCAGTCGGTCCGGGATCAAAATACGGCCCTGGCGATCCGGGACGACATCCACCGCATCGGCAAAGAAGAGCCGCCGCAGGGCGCGACCCCGAGGATCCGTCAGGGGAAGCGAGTTGACCTTCTCGGCAATCTCCTTCCAGACTTCCATGGGGTAAATGGCCAGACAGTGATCCAACCCCCGCGTGATCACCACCCCGCCCAGGATCTCCTCCCGGAAGCGCGATGGAATTGTCACACGACCTTTGTCATCCAGCGTATATGTGTACTGTCCCAGAAACATTAGCCCTTACTCCCACTTACCTGACGAAAAATCGGTCAAAATTCACAGGGTTTCCCCACAATCAACCATTTTTCCCCACAATTACCCACATTATATACTATTTTCCCAAGTAAAGCAATAGGAAAATCCCAAATTTCTAAGAGCAATTTGGGAAAATTTCGTTACAGTTCGCAACAAAGCCGTAACACAACAAGGAAGGCGCAGTTGTTCCTTTGCGTACCTCGACTATAATGGAGATATGCTACACCTGGAGCAGTTGAGGGAAGAGATTGAAGCACTCGGTCAACGGGCTGCTGAGAACCACCGACAATGCAGTTCAGAGCTTGACATTGCGCTGCGCTGGTTGACGGAGGCTCCTGATGCGCCCGCTCTGCGAGAGCGAATCAAAGCGATCAAGGTCCAAGAGGAAAAAGATCCCCTTCCCTTTCCGCCCACCGATGAGCCCCTTGCCCGGCGCATTCCCTGCCCCGCTCTGCCAGTTGAGGAGAGCGTCCTTGTGGCAGTAGATGGCTCACAAATTACCCCGGATCGCCATGCCGCGGTGCTGTACTACCTGATCCAGGTAGGAGGGCTAATCTTCCGCTACAATGGGAACGCTCCGCTCCCTTTCAGTGAAGCCAAACTGCATTTCGAGGAAAGCGATCTTTTGAACAGTCTGGGGCTTCTCATCACCAGCGAACTGGGCATGCGTCGGACCGTGGCCGAAATGGCCTACCTTGCCCATCTGACAGCGGTCGCGGGGGAAGCCTCCCCCTCCCTCCCCGTCATAGCATTGACGGATGGGCCGCTGTTGTGGCCCTACACCGGTCAGAGCAAGGAGGAAGAAAATGCCCTGCCGGCGTACTTCGCTGCTCTCACCGCCATCCGTGAGGCCGGAGGATTGCCGGCCGGATTTATCGAGCGACCGGGAGGGTCGCCCCTCCTCGAGTTGCTCTGGGCCAGCCGCCTGACAGCAGAAGGTACACCTATCCATAAAGGAGAGGCTCCTTTGCGTGCGCTCACCGATCACGAGCTGATGACGTATTTCCTGTCGCCGGGCGAACGTTCGTCCTGGTTGGAACGTCCCTCGGCTATGAACGCGCGCCACAGCCGCCATGGACACCCCATCTGGTTCTGCTACCTGAACGTGGGGGAGGTCGACTATCCGGTGATCGCCCGCATTGAGGTGCCCCAATGGGCATGTCGGGATGGCTGGATCGACCGGCTGCATGCCATTTTGATCCATCAGGCGCGTGTCCTGCACGGGAACCCTTACGTCCTGGCGCGGGCCCATGAGCTGGCACTGGTAACAAGTCAGGACAAAGCGGCACTCGAAGCCCTGCTGCAGCGGCAGCTCTTCGAACGCGGCATCGTGGCCCGTACTTCGGAAAAGGCCCGTCAAAAAGCTTATTTGGGAGGGCGGCAGTAATCCTGCCAGCCACGGGAGAACAGCATGCAAAAGCCGACCGGTACGATTACTATTGGCAATGTCCTGCGAGCTGACATTCGCAGCTTTGTCATAGCCTCACGCATTCCAGAGCCGGATGTCCCCACCTTCGGGACCTTTGTGCGGGTTCCGATTCAGCAGGAACGCGCCCACTCACTCGGCCTGGTCTACAATATCTCACTGCAGGACGATCCCTTCCTGCGCCACCTGGCCGTTACCGTGGATGAGACAAATCCGCAGCATCGAGAAATCATTGCAGATCAACGGGAGCGCATGATCCCCGTGGAAATCAGCGTCGCCGCCATCGGTTATCAGGATGGCGAGGGGACCTATTACTACGGCTTCCCGCCCCAGCCCCCTATGGTACTGAAACAAATCACCGTCTGCGCACCCGAGGAGGTCATCAGAATCACCGAACAGCCGGACTGGATGCAGCCGCTCCTCGAAATCGGCGAGGTACCAACCGACGCGCTGATTGCCCGGGCATTGGAACGCTCGGCCAACCTCCACGGCGGCGAGGGATCCCCGCAGCGTGATACCTACCTGGTCGAGACACTGCGGTACCTGGCACGCTACCTGGCGCGCGATCCACTGCGCCTGGAAGCCATCGTTCAGCAAGTCTATAAAAATACCCGGCGCCGGCCCTGAGCCTGGCCTTACATTCTATTCAGGAGAGAACACTTTACTCTATGGAGACGGACACTAACGAACAAGGGATTCCCCGCTACGAGGAAACCCAGGAGAATACGGAAATAAGATCAGAGACCTTGCCCCCTGCTAAAAAGCAGCGGTTGCCCCTGTGGGTACTCATTTTTGGGGGCACCGGTCTGATGATTGCTGCAGCCGTGGGCATCGCTTACATACTGGTACGTGACTTGAAATCCGAGGAGGAAACAGCCCAGGCCTCACCAACACCACTCAGCGCCGCGGCACTGGTCACCCCGGAGAACCTTGTCGGAGGTCCGGTTACCATACCCGGACCGGCAGAAACAACCGCCATAGCACCGATCCCTACCTTCACGCCGCTGCCCACCGCCATTGTGCTCCCGACGCCGACGCCGACCAATGCACCGCCCCAAGACGTGGCAGCAGACGTCGTCTCACTCGTCGGCGGTGAAGCCGTTGCCGAGCCGCCGCAGGGGGTGGATATTGCAGCCTGCAACATTGCCGGGGACACCCAGGTCACGCGCGACCTCCCTCCGTCCGCATTGAAAATCGGGCAGACAGGCGGGCAATTGATCGTCTGGCTCATGCTCGCTCAGCCGGTTCCGGAAAGCCGCACACTCGATTATCACTGGCTGGCTTCCTTAGATATCGATGCCAACCCGGAGACAGGGCGACCCAAGGGAGATGGATATATCAACCCGGAGTTGGGCGCAGAGATTGGCGCAGGGGTCTTCCTCTATCCTGATGGAGAACTCGAGCCTTACCTCTATATCTGGGACACTGAAAAGGGAGATTGGGCCGCAGATTCGGAGGTTCCTGAAATTGCAGAGGCCGCACTGAGTGAGACACGGGATGCCGTAGCACTCATCT
This sequence comes from Anaerolineae bacterium, assembly GCA_034004765.1. GTDB lineage: Bacteria > Chloroflexota > Anaerolineae > B4-G1 > SLSP01 > JAVEWB01. The sequence goes on along the minus strand of JAVEWB010000018.1, from coordinate 11,083 downwards.
TTCCCATCGTTGAGCTTAATGAAGCTTTGGAGGAGATTGCCGGTGTCAGCCTGAACCCGAACCTGCTCAAAGGCCGCATGGCTACCATCGCCAGCTCAAACACCGAGCCCGCGGTTGTGGATTTCTGTCCTAACCTGCCGCCAGAGTAAAGACAGATAGCTAACAGAGCCTCATTTCGGCTCATAACTGCGGCTTCAGAAACTGCGTCACCGTCTAACGCCACTTCCAGTCATAAAAAAATTATGGAACAGGAGGGCAAAAGAGATGCAGGCGAGTGAGATATTGGAACCGCGGAAGTTCGTTGCACCGGAGTTCATCTTTGGCCTGGGCGCACGTCACCTTGCAGGACGCTACGCCCAGAATTTAGGGGCGCGCAAGGTCCTGGTAGTAACCGATCCGGGAGTCATTGCTGCCGGATGGACCCATCAGGTTACCGAAAGCCTGGAGCAAAGCGCCCTAGACTATACAGTCTTTGCAAAAATCACCTCAAATCCCCGCGCAGAAGAGGTGATGGAAGGTGTGGAGGTTTACCGCCAGGAAAAGTGCAACTTCATCATTGCCGTAGGGGGAGGAAGCCCTATGGATTGCGCCAAAGGCATCGGAATCAGCAGCAGCAACCAGGTACACATTCTGGATTTCGAGGGCGTCGATGAAGTTCAGACTCCTGGGCCTCCGCTGGTGTGCATTCCCACCACTGCCGGCAGCGCAGCCGAAGTATCCCAATTCGCCATCATCACCCACTCACGCGAGCAGAGAAAGATTGCCATCATCAGCAAGATGGTCGTGCCCGATGCAGCGCTGATCGACCCTGAAACTACCACCACGATGGACGCGCGCCTAACAGCAGCAACAGGAATGGATGTCCTGACCCACGCAGTCGAGGCCTATGTCTCTAACGCCTCATCGCCCATCACCGACCTGCACGCACTGGAGGCCATTCGTCTGGTCGCAGTCTATCTCCTCTCTGCCATCGCTCGTCCGGATGACATGGTCGCACGCGGAAAGATGATGCTGGCCAGCACTCACGCAGGATTAGCCTTCTCCAACGCCAGCCTGGGAGCGGTCCACGCCATGGCTCACAGCTTAGGCGGCTATCTGGATACGCCGCACGGGGAAGCTAATGCGCTGCTGCTGCGCCACGTGCTCGCCTTCAACTTCGAAGCCGTTCCCGAACGCTGCGCCGCCATCGGAGAAGCCCTGGGAGCAGAGCTGCAGGGAGCCAGCGAGCAGACGATAAAGGCGGTCGTTATCGAAAAGGTAGCATCACTGCAAGAAGAAGCCGGCGTCAGTTATACGTTGAGCACACTTGGCGTGCGCCCCGATGATATTCCGACCCTGGCCTACAAGGCAATGCGGGACCCCTGCATGGCCACGAACCCACGACGTCCCACACAAAAGGATATCGAGACAATCTATGAAGAGGCGTTCTGAACCACAGGAGAGCACAGATGCTCTTCGGGATAAAATCATCGGGTTAGGCGAACGTTCTATCCGCAAGAGCTATTACCCGCAGCTTGAGCAGCGGTTGGCCGAACTGGAGCGTTTCAAGGCTCTCTTGGATCAGAGCACGGATGCCATTCTTCTTATAGATACAACTTCCGGGCTTCTGGTCGACGTAAACCTGACGGCATGTCATTATCTGGGATACCCGACCAACGAGACGCTCGTCGGACGGCCGCTCAGGGAGGTTCTTCCCCCAGACATCACGGCACAACTCCGGGATCTTCGCGCCTTCCAACAACCACTTGAAAGTGCAGGGCAAACCCACACGATCACATTCCAAAAGCCGGGGGGTGCGACGCTTTCTATTGAGATCACAATGAAACCGGTGACCTTCGGGGAGACACTCTACACGGTAGCCGTCGCACGCGACATTACCAAACGCCGGGAAATGGAAGCTGCGCTTGAGGAGGATCGTGCGCTTTTGACCCGTCGGGTGGCTGAACGGACAGCCGATTTGAGTGCGGCCAATGCAGAGCTGGCACAGGCCCTCCAGGCCAAGGATGGCTTTCTTGCCAGTATGAGCCACGAACTACGTACACCCTTAAGTGCCATCTTGACCATCACCGAAGTGCTCCAGACCGGCCTCTACGGCGACTTGACACAGCGCCAGCAGCAGGCCATGCAAGATATAAAAGAAAGCGGAGAGCATCTGCTGGGCTTGATCAACGACATCCTGGATCTCTCGAAAATTACAGCGGGAAAATTCGAATTGGACATAGCTCCCGTGGACCTCCTCCTGGTCTGCCAGACAAGCCTTCAGCTCACCCGAGAAGCCACCACCCAGAAACACCTCAACGTCTCTTTCAGCTTTGACCCCGCTGTAGATTACATCTACGCTGACGGACGTCGGTTGAAGCAAAGCCTCATCAATCTAATCAGTAACGCCATCAAGTTTACCCCCCCAGGGGGGTCGATAGGGCTCGAAGTCCAGGGAGATCTTACGGAGGACACCATCAGGCTCACCGTATGGGACACAGGGATCGGGATTGCAGAGGAAAACTTCCTGCGGGTCTTTCAGCCTTTCGTGCAGCTTGACAACAGCCTGACCCGCCAGTATGAAGGCACAGGTCTGGGGCTGGCCCTGGTCTACCGAATAATCGAACACCATGGAGGCAGCATTGTCTTAGAAAGTGAACCAAACCAGGGCAGCCGGTTTATCCTCTCACTGCCCTGGCACAAGCCGCATCTCGATCACACTGCAGAAGTTCCTCCGGAGACAGCGACGGGACCTCTTCTGTTGATAGCGGAAAGAAATGAAAGCAATCTGACCGCACTCACCGAAACACTGCTTGCCCAAGGATATCAAATTGCCGCAGCACAGAGCGGCCTGGAGATCTTGCAAGAAGTTGCGGAACAGCACCCCGCCCTCCTGATCATGAATGCCCATCTGCCGGAGATGGATGGCGTGGAGATCATCCGTCGCATCCGCAGGGATCCGACGCTCACCTCCCTGCCCATCATCGTGCTCACGGCTTTAGGCATTCCGGGAGAGCGAGAACATTTTCTGGAGGCAGGAGCCAATGCGTATCTGCTCAGACCCGTCAGCCCTTCCCGGCTTATTCAGATACTGCAAGAACACCTGAGGAAATTTTAGGGTACAATTTTGCGCGCTGCCAGAGCAGCGCGCAAAATTGTACCAGGATTTACGGCCAGATACTAATCAGCCAAACTTATAAGCCACACCAAACCCACCGCGTGGCAGCACCCAGTTGATATTATCGTAGGGGCAGCCGACCCGGCAGCTTCCACACTCCACACAAGCCTGATAGGCCACCTGAATTTTACCTTTATTATCCAACGTGTAGACACTTACCGGACAAAAATAAAGGCAGGGTTTGTGCTGGCAGTGAGCACAAACAGCATCCTCCTTGATGCTCAAATGCGACTGCTCCTCGTCCACAAAATACTTCAGGGAGACCAGCAAATCATCCACATAAACGTTCGGCAGGGACTCCTTCAACGTCTGGGGGAGCTCTTTGGCCGAGAACGCATCACTCCGCTTCATTACCATCCCATCACCGCCCTTCCCATAGAGATGAAATCACCTGCGGCCTTGAAAAGCCCACGCCGGCTTGTCAGCGCGCTGAAGATGTCGCTAAACAACTGTTTCTTGGGCTTTCCGTACGCGCTAAAGAAATTCCCCAGTGCATCGTTCAGGAAAGCCGGATAGGTGCCCATGAACTGGGGGTGTGTCTCCAGGAATTTCGAGAAGTTGCGATACTGCTTCATATCGCGGAGGATAAAGCCTTCTTTGAGCCGCTCCTCATAGCGCGCCAGGACCCTGGCAGAGAAGTCCTTCTTCGCATGCGCCTCAATGGCCGTCTCTGCCGCCAACTTCCCGGCAATGATCGCCATGTTGGTGCCTTCCCAGTGCAGCGCGTTGACCATCGTTGCCGCATCTCCTGCAACCATTGCGCCATCGGTGTACAGCTTGGGCATATCCCGCCAGCCGCCTTCCGGGATCAGGTGTCCGCCATATTCCAAGAGCTGGCCGCCTTGCACCAGTGGCGCAATAGCAGGGTGCTTCAGATAACGTTGTAAGACCTCGTACGGCTTGAGACGGTACTCAGCCAGCGTATCCAGCATCACACCCAAACCAACGGATACCGTGGTCTTGTTCGTATACACAAACCCCATCCCGGGCAGCCCCAGCGAGACATCCCCCAATACCGAGACGGCCAGCCCGTGCTGATCATTGGGCAGCCCAAAACGGGCGTTGATCGTCTCTGTGGGCAGCGAGATGAGCTGCTTGAAGGCCAATGCCATGTGCGCCGGCTCCAGGTCATGGTCGATGAGCCCCAACTTTTGCGTCAGCAGGTTATTCACACCCTCGCAGACGATCACCACCGGCGCGTAGATCTCACCTTGCGGGCGATCCGTCATCACACCCACCACCTGCCCTCGCTCATCACGGAGGAAATCCACAACGGTGGTCTTGGGGATGATAAAAGCCCCTTCTTTCTGTGCCTGCTCAGCCCACCAGAGATCAAAGGATGCGCGCAGCGTGGTGTAAGCATCCGCAGGGCTGTTCTTCAGCTTGCCCCCCTGCACCGTCGCCCGCACCATGCCATCCTCGCCCAGGAACCAGAAACCGGCTTCCGTCACCGGCCGCTCGAACGGCGGGTAGCGATCCATAAAATCAGGGAGCACCTCGGCAATTGCATGGGTATAAATCGCGCCGCCGAAGTAGTTTTTGCCGCCGGGCTTCTGGCCGCGCTCGACAAGCGCCACATTCAACCCCGCGCGCGCCATGATCAGCGCCGCTGCCGATCCTGCCAGCCCTGCTCCTACAACCACAACATCAAAAGAGGCCTTCTCGTCGTTGTGGTTCATGCTAACGCCTCCTTACGCGCTTTTATCTGCTCAATCATCGCGGGAATCACCTGATAGAGGTCCCCCACAATACCCACATCAGCCACCTCGAAAATTGGGGCCTCAGGGTCGGAGTTGATCGCGATGATAAAATCGGAGTTCTGCATACCCACCTTATGCTGCAGCGCACCGGAAATGCCTGCCGCGATGTAAAGTTTGGGGCGCACAGTCTTGCCCGACTGCCCTACCTGATGGGCATAACTGATCCAACCGGCATCGATGCAGGGGCGGGAAGCGCCCACAACACCGCCCATCAGGTCCGCCAGTTCTTTCAACAGGCGGAATCCCTCCGGAGTTCCCATCCCCCGTCCGCCGGCAACGATCACATCGGCATACTCGATGTTCACGTTTTCGCCCTTCTCGTGGACAAACTCCAGGATGCAGGACATAGCTCCCTCTTCGGTCATATCCACGTCTTCGCGGATGATCTCACCCTGAGCTTCCGGGTTATACGGCGGCATCGGGAAGACACGCGGGCGCACGCTCGACATCTGCGGGCGGCTGTCGCGACACATGATCGTCGCCAGGATATTGCCGCCGAAGGCCGGACGGGTCGCCAGCAGAACCTTCTGGGCCACCCCCTTGGCCTCCCCCATCTCCAACTGCGTGCAGTCCGCCGTCAGGCCGGTCCGCAGTGCTGTGGCGATGCCACCTGCCAGATCACGGCCCAACGTCGTGGCCCCGACAAGAAACACCTCAGGCTGATACTTCTTAGCCACCTGGGCCAGTGTCTTGTAGTAGGGACAAGTGCGGTAATGTTCAAACATAAGATCGTCAAACAGATACACCCGGTCCGCTCCATAACGGATAGCTTCCTCTGCGATGGGCGCGACATTGTGGCCAAGGAGCACACCTTCCACAGAAACCTCATCCCCGGATGCTGCCGCCTCATCCATCACCTGCGAGGCCAGGTAGCGTGCCACACCCAGGAGTTCCCAAGAAACAGGGTGCACCTTACCTTCTTCCTGCTCGATAAAGACCCAAAAACGCCGTGCGGTCATGGTCGCGCCTCCTTCTCCGCAGCTTCATTTTGAGCGAGGACGGCGGCCAGAATGCCAGTGGCACTCGCTTTATCCAGCGCCGCTTTGACGGCAGCCTCCGCACCAATCTCACGGGCGTTGAATTTCTCACCCGCCTCCGGCAGGGGAGGCGTCCCCATCTTATAAACAATGGTAGGAGAGCCTTTTCCGCCGACCTGTGCCGGATCGAAAGTCACCGGTCCCGCTTCCACCGTCCACATTTCCGGCTCATAACGGAGCGAGCGGATCAAATCCGGCAAGGGCGCAAAGGGAATGTCGGCAATTTCTTTGTCACAGGTCAACAAGGCCGGCAGGGGAGTTTCGATGACCTCGATCCAGCGCTCCGTCTTGCGCTCCACCACCACCCGCCGTCCTTCGAGGTCGATCTCGCGGATCTTGACCGCGTAGGTGATGACAGGCAGATCCAGACGCACGGCCACGCCAGGCCCCACCTGTGCCGTGTCCCCATCGATCGCCTGCTTCCCGAAAAAGATTAGATCGATGGGGTCCTGCTCATGGATCTTTCGGATGGTCTCGGCCAGGACATAGGAGGTCGCCAGCGTATCCGCCCCCGCGAATTTGCGGTCGGAAACCAGCACGCCGCGATCGGCCCCCAGCTCAATGGCCTCACGGATGGTCTGCCCGAACGATGCCGGGCCCATCGAGACAATCGTCACCTTACCTCCTAAGGCTCGCTTCCAGCGCACCGCTTCAGCCAGGGCATGAGCATCATAGGGATTCATAATCGCCGGCACACCCTCCCGCACCAGATTGCCCGTCTCGGGATCGATGCGGATATTCGTAGTGTCCGGCACCTGTTTCACTGCAACAAGTGCATGGAACAAATTACACCTCCTGCTTTAAGATCATGATCAGAAAAAAAACGCCAAAAGGGCATCCTACCTATTGTACGTACAAACCATGCAATAGACAACCGACAAATATACTCATAAGTGACGCAAACCTTCAGGGCGGGTAACATCGCGACCCGCCCTGAAGCTCATCCCTCTCACACATAGTCCAGCGATCTCGCCGCCGCCCACAGTTCCTCGCGGAATCGGGGATCAGCAACAGAGATCAGAGCCGCCACACGCTGACGAATGGATTTACCGTACAGATCCACGGCCCCGTGCTCGGTTACAACCCAATGGACATGGTTGCGCGTGGTGACCACTCCCGCACCCGGCTTGAGCGTCGGGACAATTCGACTCACCTCTCCGTCCCTGGCCGTACTGGGCAGCGTAATGATCGGCACGCCGCCTTCAGAGCGCGATGCCCCATAGATGAAATCGATCTGCCCGCCGACCCCGCTGAAAAAGCGCGCTCCAATGCTGTCGGCGCAGACCTGTCCGGTGAGATCGACCTCGATCGCGCTGTTGATCGCCACCTGGCGGTAGTTCTGCCCGATCACACACGGATCGTTGATATATTCGGTAGGATAAAACTCCACCAGGGGATTGTGATCCGCCCAACGATAGAGCTCGCCCGACCCCAGACCAAAGCCCGCCACCACCCTACCGGGGTGCAGCGTCTTTTTAGCACCGGTGATGACGCCCTTCTCCACCAGGTGCATCACACCATCCGAAATAAGCTCCGTGTGTATCCCCAGATCACGCTTACCCTCCAAATAGCGGAGCACCGTATCCGGCACGGCGCCGATCCCCACCTGCAACGTTGCCCCATCAGGGATCAATGCCGCAATGTGCTGCGCAATGGCCTCCACCACGGGGTCATCAGGGTTCTCCGCCATCTTGTATTCATAGGGCGTGTAATCGACCTCCACAATGGCATCGAGCTCGCTCACGTGAATCCGGGTATCCCCCAGCATGTAGGGCATCTGCGGATTGACCTCGGCAATGATCACGCGTGCCGATTCCACCGGGCTCTTTGCCAGACCGGTCTCCAGACCAAAGGAGCAAAAGCCAGCCTCGTCCGGCGATGAGAGATGCGCAAAGGCGACATCGACCGGCAACACACCTTTCTTGAAAAGCAGCGGGAACTCCGAAAGCAGCACAGGCGTGTAATCGACTCGCTTCTTCCAGACCCCCTCCCGCACATTTCCGCTGATGAACAGCGTGTTGGTCCGCAGATGGCCATCCATTTCCGGAGCAGCCCACAATGCAGGGCCCACCGTCAAAGGATGCACGATCTCCACACCTTCGACATGGGGTGCGTGAGCAACCAGCGCCGCGACAAGCGTCCGCGGAACGCTGCAGTTTCCCGTCAGGAAAATCCGATTGCCGGAATGAACCGACGCAGCGACCGCAGCATCAGCCCCCTTAACCTTGCTTTGATAGATTTCTTTCCAGTGCATAGATGGCTGTTTCTTCACCTCGCTTGCAGCAGGAGACTGCGCAACCGAGCCGGGGTTATTTCAGTACCCCTCGCAGCTTTTCATCCACCACCGTGCCATGACGCAGGACAACCGCATTTTTCAGCGCCACTTCCTGAGCAAAAGCGGTAGCCGGGCCGGACTTCACCAATGCCTGGACATAGGGCCAAGCCGCATTGTTAAAGGCATGCGTCGAAGTGCGTGGAACAGCGCCGGGCACATTGGGAACACAGTAATGCACGATGTCTTCCTCGACAAAGAAGGGATCCTCCAACGTAGTGGGGCGACTGGTCTCGACACAGCCACCATGATCAATCGAGAAATCGATGATGGCAGCGCCGCGGCGCATCGTGCGCAGCATATCCCGCGTGATGAGCGTGGGAGGGCGCTCTCCCGGCACGCGAACCGCACCGATGATCACATCCGCAAAACGGATCAATGCGGCGATGTTGAAATCATGCGAGATCATCGTGATCGCCTGCCCATTGAACTGCTCATCGATCAAGCGCAGACGTTCCAATGTGGGGTTCAACACGAAGACCTTAGCGCCCAATCCCAAGAACGCGCGCGCGGCATTGCTTCCCAGCGTCCCCGCGCCCAGAATCACCACCTCGCCGGCCGGAACGCCCGGAACGCCGTTGAGCAGCACGCCACGGCCGCCATGCGCACGCATCAAGAGCGAGCCGGCAACGTAGGGAGCCATTCGTCCCGCCACTTCGCTCATCGTTTTGAGAATCGGGAAATTCCTGCCATCGGTGGAGACCATCTCATAAGCAACGGCTGTGATCTGCCGTTCGATCAACAGCTCGATCTCCTCGCGGGCAGCAGCAATCAGCCCCAGGAACCCCAGCAAAATCTGCCCCTCATGCATCCACTGGATCTCTTCCATTGTCGGGCGCAGCACCTTAAGCAGCAAGGACGACCGGGCGTACAACTCTTGCCCATCAAAGACGATCGTCGCCCCCAGGCGCTCGTAGTCATAATCGTCAAACCCCGCGCCTTCTCCTGCGCCGCTCTCCACATAACAGGCATGCCCATCCTTAGTAAGCAGCCCGACCCCCACAGGGGTCAATCCGACCCGTTGTTCTCCCGCCTGTCGTTCCTTAGGAATTCCAATGTCCATCAAGCCACCCCTTTCTGCCAGCCAATGTCTGGATGCACTACAATGAGTAAGATCACCCTAACGTAAAGGCATCGGTCACCCCCACGTCCATACCCTATCCGTCCGCCGCACATGATTCACAAAAGCTCATACGAAGCGCCCTCCGCCGGGTGCACCGCATAGACCCCCGGTTCCTTTCCAAACTGCGTCCTGTAGGTCTGCTTAAGATGTGCCTCGATCGCGGCCACCGCGCCAGTATCGGCAAGCGCGATGATGCAGCCGCCAAAACCGCCACCGGTCAGACGCGCGCCGTAGCACCCGGGGACTTCCATTGCTGCAGCAACCAGCGCGTCGATCTCCGGGATGCTGATCTCGTAATCGTCCCGCAGACTGCGATGCCCCTCCAATAATAATGCCCCGACGCTCTCCAAATCCCCTTCCTGCAGCGCGGCCACGACCTGATGGACCCGCGCATTCTCAGACACAACGTGCCGCGCCCTTCGCAAAATCACCTCAGGAAGCGCGGCCCCATAGCGGGCCAGTTCCACCGGCGTCACATCACGGAGCGCACGGATCTCCGGCAGTCCGGCGGTCCGCAGCAGCCGTACGGCCTCTTCGCACTGCGAACGGCGGGCATTGTACTCCGACCCCGACAGCGAGCGTCGCACTTGACTGTCCGCGACAACCACCGTGATCCCCTCAGGCATAGGGATATAGCTCCGCTCCAGGCTCCGCGTATCCAACAGCATCGCGTGGCCCGCCTTGCCACAGGCGCTGATCATCTGATCCATGATCCCGCAACTGACGCCGACATACTCATTCTCCGCGCGCTGCGCCAGGAGCGCCAGATCCTCCATTGCAAGCCCAAAACCGCTAAAGACACTCCAGGTCAGAGCAAAGGCAACCTCGACGGCTGCCGAAGAGGACATCCCTGCCCCGACGGGGACATCGGAGGAAAGCGCTGCTTCCAGGCCGAAAGGCCGCAGGCCGCGGTTCAGGAAAGCCCAGACGATACCCGCCGGATAATCACTCCATCCGCCGGACGAAGTCGGTACCTGATTCACCGGGAAGACCACCTCATCATTTTTCATATCGATGGCGCGCAGTGTGGCCTGCGGCTCACGGCAGCTCGCCGAAGCCACCCAGGCAGCGCGATCTACTGCAATGGGGAGGACAAAACCGTCATTGTAGTCGGTGTGCTCGCCGATCAAATTCACCCGCCCCGGAGCCCGCACTATAACCTCAGGGTCGCGCAAAAAGCGCGCACGGAACGTTTGCGTGACCTTTTTATACAATGGATGTTCTATCATCATCTCTCCCCCTAATCATGATAGTGTACTACCCTCCCGCACATTGAAAAACCCGGTGAACCCTCCTATAAAATCGACCGCCAACGCGAATCCATACGAAGATCCTTGTCAGCGGTCAATGCTCTCCTCGATCTCAGGGAGCACTCCTGACTCCAACAAGTACAACAACAGCCGCTCCCGCTCAGTCTCACGGATCAAGGCAACCTGAGGCCCCAATCGTTCCTGAATCAGCGAGCGGACCTCCTCCTGCTCCAAAAGTACAGGGTCTGGGACGCGCAGCACCCAGCACCGCTCCAATCGCACCGCATCCCCTCCCTGGTAGCCCTGCTCGATCGCCTTCCGAAGCGTCTCAGGGAGCGGCTCCGTTGTTGCCTGCTCCAGGAACTCCAAAATGCGCTCCAACGAAATGCGCTGGTTTCGGGCGCGTGAGAGCGAATGCGGCGTC
>JAVEWB010000309.1:0-3497 GCA_034004765.1 Anaerolineae bacterium | reverse complement strand
GGGAAGGTCAGGGCTACAGGGTGATCGCCGCTCTGTGTCATCCATCCGATGATCTGCACCTCACGGCCTGCATCCAATGCCGCACCGAAGACGATTTTCTGGAACAGGTCGGCGGTGATGGCCCCGGAACAGGAGAAGGTGAAGAGCAGGCCGCCCACAGGTAAAAGATGCAGCGCCTGCAAGTTGATGTCTTTATATCCCTTGCTTGCTCGCTGCACATCCTTTTCAGTGAAGGCGAACTTGGGGGGATCGAGCACGATGCAATCGAACAGACGACGCTCCTGGCGCATCTGGCGCAGCACTTTGAAGGCATCGTCGGCGATATCCTCGGTTGCGTTTTCTCCCAGAGCGTTGAGGGACAGGTTCCGTCTTCCTAACGAGAGGGCCTCTGCGGATGCATCGACATTGACGGTAGCTCCGGCGCCACCTGCCAGTCCATAGATGGCAAACCCGCCGGTGTAGGCAAAGACGTTGAGCAGCGTGGGTGCTTTTCCCACCTTTGCGGCTCCCTGTACGGCTTCGCGCAGATGCTGCCGGTTCTCCCGTTGATCCAGGTAGAAGCCGCTTTTTTGCCCTCCGCGGACGTCTACCAGGAAGCGTAATCCGTTTTCCAGAATTTCGATGGTATCATCCGGCTCTTTGCCTCCGAGAAGTCCGACGCGAGATTTGAGGCCTTCCTTACCTCGAACGTCTGCATCGCTGCGTTCGTAGAGCGTGCGAGGTTTGAAACTGCTGCTCCAATCCGGGGGCAGCAGCCGCGTCATCAGGAGCTCCGCAAGCAGCTCTTTTCTGGCTTCGATTCCCACCGTCAAGGATTGCAGCACCAGGGCGTCGGCATATCGATCCACGATCAGACCGGGGATGCCATCCGATTCGGCATTGATCAGGCGGAAGGCATTGGTGGACCGATCGTGGAAGAGCAGCGCGCGGGCTTCAAGGGCGCGGCGCAGCCGTGCTTCCCAGAAAGCGGACGTGTCCGGTGTTTCTTCGTCGTCCCATGAGATGAGCCGGACGCGGATCTGGGATTCGGGGCTGTAATGCCCCCATGCCAGAAAGGTGTTGCTGGCATCATAGACAGCAACCAGCGCCCCGGGTTCGAGGTCTCTTTCTGCGCGCGCTATGCCCCCGGAGAAGAGCCAGGGGTGGTGCCGCAGCAGGGATACCTCGCGCCCCGGCTTCAGGATAATGCGGGGTGTCTCTTTCATCTGTAGCTCCGTCTCTCTGTGTGCTGACGGAGGCCTTGGAGGGCCTCCGTCAGCGGATAGCGTATGACTGCTTGCTGTTAGACGTATTTCTCGCGGATCTTGGCACTGACGAAATCCAGGATCGCGACGGTGATGGCGATGAACCACACGGCAATCCCTGCGGCTCGATAATCTAAGAGGCGGATATACTGTGTCAGCAGGAAGCCGATGCCGCCGCCGCCCACCATACCGATGATGGTCGACATACGGATGTTGATATCCCAGCGGTAGATGGAGAAGGAGATGAAGGGCGGGATCACCTGGGGGACGACGGCAAACATGATGGTCTGGAGCTTGGTGGCCCCGGTGGCCTGAATTGCTTCGATGGGACCATCGTCGATATTCTCGATCGCCTCTGAATAGAGTTTTCCCAGTGCGGCGACGGTGTGCAGTGTCAGGGCGATAAAGCCGGCGAAGGGCCCCAGTCCCACTACGACCACCGCCAGGATAGCCCAGATCATGGGTTCGATGGAGCGGATGATATTGAGTATCGTGCGTGTGACATAATAGAGCGTCAGCGAGAGCTGGGAGCCGGACATCATATTCTTTGCGGCGAGGAAGCTGATGGGGATGGAGAAGACAATGCCAAAGGCAGTTGCCATCATACCCATGAAGATGGTTTCGACCATTTTCTCGACGCAGAGTTTCAGCGGATCGCTGGGGATGAGGTCACCAACTTCTGAGATTTGTTTGGCTATCACGGCGTGGATCTGCAGTCCCTTGGCGCTGGGCGGTATCAGGCGATAGGGCATGATGATGTCGAGTTCGAAGGCTCCTTCGTCGTCGGTCGTGACCGTTACGTATTGCCCTTCCTGGCGCACCTGGAACTCATTGCCGATGGGATCATTCCACCAGATTTGCGTCTTGGTTTCTGGGGCAAATCCCCGTCCCACAAGGTGGAGTGTGCTCCCCGGAATGACTTTGTTGTTTTCGTCCAGGTCGGAGAGGGTGCCACAGGTGGGGTCGGCCAGGAGGTAGGGCTCTCCGGGAACTTCCTCCGGTACTTCAGGTGCCGGACCACTCTCACAGGGAACCAGGATTGGGGCGACAGCGCTGAGTTCCTCCGTCGCACGTGTAACCGCTGCATCCCAGGGCCAGAGGATCCGGGACAGCGGAGATGCAGCTTCCGGGAGTTCCGTGAAGAAGCGTGGCAGATCGACTTCTGTGATCTGCCAGCCTAACAGAAAATAGAGCACGCCGATCAGGATATAGATTGCGTTTCCCCGGCGGCGGCGCTTCTCAGGCGCACTTCGTTGATAAGCATCCCAGACGTTCCATAACCAGAGTGCCACGGCTCCGGCGATGACCAAGGCGATGAAAACTGGCTGCCGGGAGAGTGCTTTAGTGAACTTGTCGAGGATGCCGACTTCGCGGCGGGCCGCTAACTGAATGCGCCAGGCAATGAGGGCGACGATGCTGAGTGTGGTGGCAAAGAATGCCAGGCCGCGTTTGCTTTCCCGATTCAGTATCTGGCCGAGACCGGGGACTATGAATGAAGCAAGGCCGGCCACGAAGGGTGGAACGAGCCCGGGGAGGGGCGCTTCGTGCGACTTGCCCTTGGCTCCACGATTTTTGGGAGTTGTTTTGTTCGGTCGTTTATCCGGTATTTCTTTGTCGATCATCTCAACCTCCCACCGTGCCTTCCAGGCTGTCGCCGACACGTTCGGCCTCTTCGCCGTAGATCTCTTTGAACTCGGCATCGGTCATCTTGCGCACTTCTTCACGTGTGCCGCGGTAGACGATTTGTCCTAGCCGCAGTCCGATGACGCTGGTGGAATAGCGCTGCACCAGATCCAGGTAGTGTAAGCTGCACAGGACCGTCATCTTTTCCTCTTTGTTGAGTTTCTCCAACTCACCCAAAATGGAGTGTGCTAAGACGGGGTCAAGACTGGCAACCGGCTCATCGGCCAGGATCATGCGTGGTTCCTGCATCAGGGCACGCGCGATTCCTACTCGCTGCTGCTGTCCACCGCTTAGTTCATCGGCGCGCTTGTGAGCCTGTTCGGTGATCCCCATCCTCTCCAAGGCTTGCATCGCCATGGTCTGGTCCTGGGCCGGGAAATGATAGAGCAGGCTGCTTTGGGGCGCGACGTATCCTAAACGTCCTGCCAGGACATTGGTGAGGACCGAGGAGCGTTTGACCAGGTTGAAGTGCTGGAAGATCATCCCGATTTTGCGACGGATCTGCCGTAGTTGGGTGGAATCGGCGGTAGTGATATCTATGCCATCCCAGATGATTTGCCCCTCGGTGGG
>JAVEWB010000308.1:0-3509 GCA_034004765.1 Anaerolineae bacterium | reverse complement strand
GCATGCCCTCGATCGCCAAAGCGCGTACCCGTGCATCGACACGTGCCGAAGAGACATAGCCCACCGAGAGCGGCTCCCCGGCCACCTTCTCCAGCACCGATTCGGTCGTCGGCAGCAACAGCGCGGTCAATGCCACCGGCGAAGCCTCCATCACCGCGGTCTGGAAGAAAAGCTGATCTCCGGAAGCGTCGTCGCGCGTGAGCAACTGCGGGAGGCCCGGAAGCCCGCCGAGCGGCTCCCAATCCGCCACCCGCCCGACAAAGAGCTCACGGAGCTGCGCCGTCGTCAGGCCCGGAACACCGTTCTGCGGGTTGACCACCACGGCCAGCCCATCACGGGCAAAGACCGTCGTCCACAGCTCCGCCGAAGGATCATCGGGGAGCGACATCGCCAGGGCGGCAAGCTCAACCTCGCCCCGCTCCACCATCGGCCAGGCCAGATCATCGGCCCGCTCCACCAACACAATCCGAACGTTGGGTCGGGCCTGCTGATATCCGCTGACCAGAGCACGCACTAGAGGTTCAAGCGATTCAGGATAAGCCAACTGAAACTGCTCCGGCGTCGCATACGAATCGGCCGGTGTCGGCGTCGGGACCAGCGCCGGCGCAGCACAGGCAGTCAACATCAGGGCCAGCACCCCTAAAATCCAGAGATCTCTCATTCCAGCACTCCACGCGAACAACAGGGATAGAACGGATCATACCACAAAACTCCTTGAAGGCTCCATCGTCGTAGTTCGCGTGGCTGCGTCGCGCGAACTACACGCCACAACTTGTCAAAAGGGCCGAGTGTGGTATCATATGAAGCGTTCGGGGCGTAGCGCAGCTTGGTAGCGCGCACGGTTCGGGTCCGTGAGGTCCGCGGTTCAAATCCGCGCGCCCCGACTGGGATTATACGACACATAAGTCAATAAGCCTGGGCTCATCAAAAGCCCAGGCTTTTGCTTTCAAAAAGCAGGTTAGCCTTCAGTCGTCCTTAGCTGCATGATTCGGCGATCGTGCGCAGCCCGACGGCCTTCTTCCGCAGCTCTGCGGCTAAGGCTTCTTGCTGTCCGGCAAGGGACTCCAAAGCTTCTGCCATCGTGAGCAAGGTAGCTGCCATTCCCGAGGTACCCTCAGGCAGTGCGGCTTTGATCGCAGCAAGCTGCTCATCGCTGGCTCGCTGATCAAACCAGGCAAATTCGGCAAACTTATGTTTTCGGAAGAAAGCTATCTCAGCCACAAGCTGCGACGCCGGTTTCAGAGGCTCTCCCTGCTGAGCCGTATCCACAACCGACAGCAGGGGAATGATCTTCTCATGTGCCGCCGCACCCAACCAGGCATTGACGTGGGTGGCAAAATCGCCCCATACATTGTCCAGCGGTTTATAGGCCATGGGCATCACCCAGTCGATCAAGCCATCGCGCAGCCAGTTCGGCCAGTTCTGTGCCCATCTCACCCAATCATTTTTATAGGCTTTCACAGAGGCCCCGATCGTACGCCCCTGGGCCGCGGCATGGATACGGGCTACAGCATCGGTCACATCTTCCGCCGCATACCGCTGCGGGACCTCGTCCACCAATCCACGATGCCGCATGTAATCCAGGGCAAAACCATCTATCGCTGCGTAGTTAGCCACGATATCCGCAACCACGTCGCCCATACGCTTTCTGGCGTCGGCTTTGGAAAAATCCGTAAAATCACCTTCCGGCACGGACCAGGCGGAGTTCAAGGGAAACAAGTCAGCGCCGAAAGAGAGCCACGCAAACACCTTCATGTCGCGCGCGTGTCCCCGTTCAATCAGATATCCTAATGCGTCAAATCCTTTTTTCATCGATGTGCTCAACGGATAAAACGCACTATTATACCGTGCGCCGCGTTCATGTACGTTGTAGAAGAGGGTGTCGATACCGACACTGCGGAAACGATCCAACTGCGCGTTAGCCTGCTGCGCAGTTTCAACGCCATACGACTGCACCCAAATTCCGTTCATCACAAAACTCCTTCAAAAAGCACTCAACACTTGACCACATCCTTACCAGGCAAGAACTTACTCCTATAATTAATTATAGTCAATTTATATAAAAAGAGCAATTTTTATATATCATTTCATTGCACAAAGATTTACATCCGCTATCGATTTAGCCGGCTTGCCACCCTCCACCTTTCCTCATACAATAGGACTGTACCATAAAATCGCCCCGGGACGCGCGATGGCCGGGGCTTCGACAAGGGAATGGCGCACATGTCGGTTAGCTGGGGAGTGATTCCGTCGCAACCACAAATCTCCGACTTTTGTGATTGGCTCATCGAAGCCGGACTCGAAGTCCCTCCATCAACAGGTCGCTATCCCACCCTGGAAGAACTACGGCAAGTTTTAGCATCCTTCCACGTCATCCCGATTCGGGAAGAGGCCTATGCCGACTCCTCTTATAGCATCTCCATAGGAGACCCCTATGCGGAACAGTACGCTCACCTATTGGGGGACGTTCAGGAGAATCAGTTTCATTTTCACTTCTATGGTTCCGGATGCCGCCCCATCACCATGATGGAGATCCTGAAGAGGCTATCTTTTTTCTGCGGTCCCCTTGTGCTTTACGAGAGTTACGCGGCTACCCCGGTCGTCATCGCGTCAGCCACAAACCTGGATGAGGCCCTGAACGATTGGTTGAAGCGGATTCCAGGCAGCGGAACACAGAGGGAAAAACCATGAAGCTCTTGCATCGATACTTGAAAACCTGCATGCTCCTCGTGTCGATAGCTCTGGCCGGTTGTAACGGCCAGGCTGAGGTGCTGCCGGCTGCGACTCAGCCCATCACACCGACAGAATGGACCACCTACACCAACGCCAATGAAGTAGACAGGGTGGCCTTCGATGCTGCCGGCAATCTGTGGGCCGCAGGTCGCGGCGGCGTCGTGCGCTGGGATACCGGCAGCGGTGCTTACACCCGGTACACCGCAGACAACGGGTTGATCGGGAATGTGGTTACAGCGATGACCATAGGGCCGGAGGGGATGCCCTGGGTGGCCACCACGGGCGGCGTCTCGCGTTTCGACGGCGAGGCGTGGATCACCCAGGCCACCTACGATCTGTGGGGAAGTGGCGTTCATGGTATTGCAGTCGACCAGCAAGGTGGCTTGTGGGCCGACCTGGATGAAGGCGTCTCGCGCTTCGACGGCGAGACGTGGACCCCCTACACGACAGAAGACGGGCTGGCAGGCCGTAAAGTGTCCTGCATCGCGGTAGGACCGGAGGGAACGGTGTGGGTTGGGTTCTTCAACGGTGGGGTCTCCCGCTTCGACGGCGAAACGTGGATGAGCTACTCTGAAGAAGATGGCCTGGCGGACGATCAGGTTTTTTCGCTTGCCGTGGGGTCAGAAGGGATCCTGTGGGTGGGTACCCGAGAGGGGGGCGTGTCGCGCTTCGACGGTGAGACGTGGACGACCTTTACCGCCGCTGACGGTCTGCCCGACAGCACCATTTCCTCCCTCACAGTGGGACCGGAAGGAACAGTATGGGCCGGCACCTAT
>JAVEWB010000017.1:0-16584 GCA_034004765.1 Anaerolineae bacterium | reverse complement strand
AGCGCATTCTCGCACCCGGGAGGGACAAAAGATTTCGCTCGAATCGCCCCTTGCGTCTGCGTTTCTATAGCCCGGATCACCTCCGGGATCGTCACGCGATCTTCGTCCGCGGGGGCCTGAGGGTAACGTCCGAAATAGCTAACCGGCTGGAAATGGACACCGCGTACGACAGGCGCACGGCTCACCGCAAATTCGAGAATAGCACCGATCGCCTGCACGTTCACACCGGGCACCAGCGTCGGGACCAGCACGACGCCTAACTCATGCGCGGCACAGGCGTCGATTACAGCCCGCTTCTCCGCAAAGAGCGCACGCCCTCGTAACCGGCGATAGATAGCATCATCGGTCCCATCGAACTGCAGGAAAACCGACGCAAGTCCCGCTTTCCTGAGCGCCGCAACGTAGGCCAGGTCAGCAGCAAAGCGCAATCCGTTGGTGTTCACCTGGATAAACTCAAAGCCAAGAGAACGCCCCAGCGCGACGATCTCCGGCAAATCATCCCGGAGCGTCGGCTCTCCTCCGGAGAGCTGAATATTGCAGGGTCCCCTCGACTCCAGGATCCGCCGGTACCACCCTTCAATCGTCTCCAGCGATGGATCAGCATCGGCACCCTCAGCCGAACTGGCGAAACAGAAGGCACACCGCATATTGCAGCGCTGCGTGACCTCCAGCAGCGCCGTGCAGGTCTGCTGGCGGTGGTCGGGACAAAGGCCGCAGTCAAAAGGACAGCCCTTCTCGACAGTCGTGAACGACACCGGTGGATAAGCAGGAATCTTGGGACGCGCCCAGGTCATGTACGCCGGCACGCCGCGCCAGAGGACCGCCCGAAAGGAGCCGTGCTCGGGGCACTGCTTCTCCAGATAGACATCCCCGCCATCCAACACACGAGCCGCTGGTATGCGCGCCAGACATTCCGGGCAGACACTCTCCGTGAGCGCCAGAACAACCTTCGGCCCGTCGCTCACCAATCTCCTCCGGTCAGGTCAAAGCCGTTCTCCACCAGGAGTTCCTTCACCTTCTGAATAGTGCCGGCGACGATGCCACCGCAGCGGCTCTGATGCTGCCCCTGCTCCCCAACGATCTCGATGCAGTGAATACCGCCGTACGGCTCCCCGTACTCCGTCTTGAACCACTCGATCAGGTCGGCGACCATCAGCTCCAGCAAGAAATTATCCTCCTCAGAGGCGGTCCCTTTACCGGCATAAAGCCCCAACACGCAGGCTCCGCCGGTCAAAGCACCACAAACATCGCCGGAGCCCCCGATCCCATTACAGAGCGCGCGCATTGCACGCACCAGATCGGGGTTCTCCTTCCCCTGCATCTCCAGTCCCTGCAAAATCAGGATCTGGCTGCAGCAGAAGCCCTGCTTTTTGAGCTCCATGATCCGTGTCATCTCTTCCATTTTCAATACCTCCTTGAATGGCCCTTATTTTTCACCGCGGAGGGTGCAGAGAACGCCAAAAATCTCTGCAAGCAGCGCGGTAAAAAACCGCGGCTACTGTCTTCGGGCAATCACCAACAAGTAACCCGGCTTCGAACAGGCAATGGCCTCTTGCACAGCCCCATCGGGGAGGTTCCCCTGCGTCGTGCACTGCCAGAATTGATCCAGTGAGCCGTGGGAGAAGATCAGACGGGCGGTGAAGGTCCTCAGCGCCTCAGAATGATCCTCCCAGAGGAGAAGATCGAAACCTTGCGCCGCCAGGGTCTCCGCAAGCTCTTGAGGGGAGAGCGCACCGCTCAAACAGCACGCCATAGGAAGCTGTCTGAGCAGCGAGATGCCCTCAGGGCGGCGCGCGTAGAGATCGCTCACCACCAGCAGCCCCCCCGGACGCAGCACGCGGCGGAACTCCGCCACAGCAGCCTCCACCTCGCCCAACAGCGACAGGCTGCACTCAGCGAAGAGCGCGTCCATCGTCGCATCCGCAAACGGCAGCCGCTGGCCCAGCGCTCCAGTCAAAGGGAGCGGCGCGGCCCTCTCCCTGGCTGTGTGCAGCAACAGGCCGGAGGCATCGAGTCCCACAGCCGCAAACCCCTGCTCCCTGCAATAGGCGACCGTGGCCCCTATACCACAGCCAACGTCCAGGATGCGCGATCCTGCAGGCAGCGCACAAGCCGTGAGTGCAGCCTGCGTCAGTGCCAATCCCCCCGGCCGGATCGCATCCCCGACCGCGGTGCGCACCGACTCCTGTTCATAGACACGACAACGTTGGGGCACCTCCTGCTCTGCAAGGTCTCCCTCGACAGACATACCGTCACTCACCGCAGAGATCACTTGTCCTCGAGCTGTTTCTCAACCTCGATCATCTTCCCCAGTGCCAGTTCTTCGGAAACCAGCGTCTGCCCACACTTGGGGCAGCGGAGCAGTTCGACAGGGAAAGCGCTATCCAGGTAGCTTACCGAAATCTCGCGGGGCTCCAGAGGCACACCGCACCGGGCACACTCCCACACCTCATCCGCGGCTTGATGTCCGTATTCGGTCATGCTGACTCCTCCTCAACCAGCTCCATCCGATGGCTGTAAGCGTTGAAGATGACAAAGCCATCGCCTTCAGGTGCGTATTCGACCCAATAGGTGACGTTGTTCGGCTTATAGTGCGTCAGGAAGTGGCCGGTCTCCCGGTTCACGAATTTGGTCCCCGTCTTTTCTGCAAAGGCAATGACCGCTTGAATGTCCTCTACCAGGATCAACCGCTGCTCCAGACGCTCCTGAACGGCCTCCGTGAATCTCAATGGTATCATTTCGTCCCCTCGCTCCGTTTCCACGTGCTCCCCCCAGACGTCCCGCAGCAGATGGCGCTTGAGGCGAATACGATTTTCATGCCGCTGAGAATAACCGGGGCCACGGCGCGCCCCATCCACACCTTCACTCCCGTAGCCTTCAACCGACAGGGGAAAAAGCAAGTCCAACAGGTGCAGCGTGGGCTTCCCCTGAGCGGCGAAGAAATCCCGGCACATCGCGCAGTAGGTCACGTAGTCGGTAGGACTCTCGCCAATGCGCCGCCGCACGACATCCCGCGCCAGCTCCGGATTCGCCAGCCACATCAGGCCGCCGTAACTGCAGCACTCTGTCTTCTCGCGGCTCAACAGCAGCTCCTCGACGGGGCAGCCCAGGCGCTCCAGAATGTGCCGGACGCTCTCATGAATGTGGCTCTCATGCCGCGTGGTGCAGGGATCGTGTACTGCCAGCGGAGCCCGCCCTTCCTGTGGGACAGCGCCCGCTTCCTCAGGCAGGCCATGCGCATCGAACAGATCCCAAAGGGAGACACAGGTCACGTCAGGCAGGTACTCCTTGAAGATCCGGTAGCAGCTCGAGCAGGCTAAAATCACCTGGGGGCTGCCCAACGCCCGGTAATCGGCCATGAAGCCCGCCTGAACCTCTTCGAAAAGATCCGTACGCCCGGCCCACTCCGCCGGTGCACCACAGCAGCGCAGCATCAGGCCAACGCCGCCGGAGAGGACTTCCCGCAAATACACGTAGGTCTTTTCCACCTGCTGCGGTGCGGAAGCGCTAAGCTGGCAGCCGGGGAAGAAGAGATAAGCGCTGGCCTCGGTTCCGGGGGCATGACGCGTCAGGGCGAATTTGTCACTGTTGCTAAAAGCCATGTCCCGCAGTGCGAACTCATGCGCCGAAGGCGGCATGCGGTCCTGCGCCACCATGATCTGGCGTGCCCGCCGACAGACCTCTCCCATATCCAGGTCCTCAGGGCAGACCTCCGCGCACAGCCCGCACAGGCTGCATGAGTTGACGAACGTATTGGCGTAGCGCGTGCCCTTCACAATCGAAAGGTTGTTGTAAATCTGGCGGATGTACTTCTTGGGATAGCCATCGAAGTGCTCCAGATATTCGCAGACCTTGACACATTCCATACACTCGCACTGTAAACAGCGGTGGGCTTCCTGGGATGCTTCTGCCTGTGTGTACCCCGCTCGCGGGTCGGACATAGAAACGGCAGGCAGCGGATCAATACCCTCGGTGTTTGTATAAAGCCGGGTCACATATGGCCCCTCGTTATACCGCGCCGCCGTCAGGGAGACTTTCTGCAAATAGCGGTCGATCGAGATGGCGGCGCGCCGTCCTTCCGACATGGCAAGGACAAAAGAGCTCTCTCCCGGGCGATGCAGCATCCCGCCACCGGCAAAGACACCCGCACGATCGGTCGCAAAGGTCACCGGATCGACCTGTACACATCCCTGTGCGTCCAATGCAAGACCAAAGGAGCAAGCGGAAAGCGTACCCACGGCCAGATAGACCACGTCAAAGGTCGCAGACAGCTCCGCCAGAGCAGACTCGTCCGCAATCGGTGCATTCAACCGGATCTCGACGCCAAGGGCCTCTACCCTCCGCGTCTCCTCCATCAGAAGTGTGCGGGGCAGCAGTTCTTCGGAGATTTCCCACAGGCTCCCACCAAGGCGGCCATCCGTCTCGAAGAGCACCACCGCATAGCCCTTGCGCACCAGGTCAAAGGCTGCCGTCAGCCCGCTCAAGCCTCCGCCAACCACAGCAACCCGTTTTCCTTTCTTGGGGAAAACCTTCGGAGGTGTCGGGGGCCCGCCCCATTCCGCGCAGGCTCGCTCAAGCGCAGCAATCTCAAGGGCCTCCCCGGCATCCTTGCGATTGCAGGCCGTCTGGCAGGGGTGATCGCAAACCCGACCGATGATGCCGGGGAACGGGAGTGTTTTGTTCAGGAGGGTCAGCGCCGCAGCGCTATTGCCGCGGCCGAGTTCGGCAAGCACACCCCGGACATCCACGTGGATAGGACAGGCTGCCGTGCAGGGAGGAAGATGCTCCTGGATGCAGTGGTCTTCTAACTGATGCAGTTCCAGTTGTTCCATAAGCCGCCTCCTTCATCTCAGACAACAGGGGCGAGGCTGGGCCTCGCCCCTGTCTTAGACAGTTTCCTACCTGAGCGTAAGGACTCAGGCCTTCTTGAGGCCCGCCAACACCTTTTCTGGGAGGGCAGGCAGGTTGCAAATGCGCACACCGGTCGCATTCTTGATCGCGTTGACGATCGAGACGTGCGGCGAGGTCAACGGCAGCTCACCCACACCGGCAGCACCGAAGGGGCCGTGCTCGCGCGGTGTTTCCACGTACATGATTTCGAGATCATCCGGGATGTCCTTGGGGTAAGGAACGCCACACGCCGCAATGGTCGTGTGCTTCTGCAGATCTTCGAAGTCCTCGGTGAGCGCCAAGCCGATGCCCTGCGCAATACCACCGTACATCTGCCCATCGACGACCAGCCGGTTGTTGATCTTGCCCGCATCGCCGACCAGCGTCATCTTCTCCACCGTGGTCTTGCCGGTCTCAGTATCGACCGCGACCTCGGCCATGAAGACACCGTACATGTAGACGGCGAAGGGGTTACCCTGCGAGTTAGCATCGCAGTTGCTGTTCATCGAAGCCGCCCACTTCCCCGTATAACGAAGTGGCAGTTTTTCGGCAACCAGCTCATCGTAGGTGCGATAGGTGCCATCAGCCTTCTTCAGCGCAGCAACCACGTTCTCACAGGCAACCCGGATGGCATTCCCGGTCATCACCTGAGAGCGGCTGCCGCCGGCGGGACCGCTGTTGGGAGTCAGCGCAGTATCGTTCATGACCAGCTTGATCTTGTCCGGTGCAATCCCGAGCGGCCGCAGGCCCTCATGAGCGACGCCCAGCGCACCCGCGTCTGCACCCTGACCGTGGTCTTCCCAGCTTATGCCCACCGTCACACCCGTGGGCGTGACCTCGATCCAGGCCTCGGAGCCGTCCACGCCATCCAGGCCGCAGCCGTAGACGCCGATGGAGACGCCAACACCCTTCTTCACCTTATCGGTCGATTCCTTCTTGGCCTTCTCCAGAGCGGCCTTGTAGCGCGGGCGCAGTATATCGATCATCTCGGGCAGGCTGAACGCATCCGGGACCTGGCCCGTCGGCGTCGTCGCACCGGGGCGATAGACGTTCTTGTAGCGCAGCTCCAGCGGATCCACACCCATCTTCTCTGCCAGCTCATCCATCAAGCTCTCGGAAGCCAGGAAGGACTGGGGGGAGCCGTAAGCACGGAAGGCAGAGCCCCAACCGTGGTTCGTACAAACCGTGCGTCCAATGCCACGAATATTGGGGATGTCATAGCCGGCACCCATGAATTGCGTACCGCGCAGCGTCAACAGATCGCCGAACTCAGAGTACGGGCCGTGGTCAACCGAGAAGTCGCTCTCCATCGCCAGCAGCTTGCCATCTTTATCGGCAGCGAACTTGAGGTGCATGAAGAAGGGCGAGCGCTTACCGGTATAGGTAATGTGCTGCTTGTAATCGTACTTCAGGAAGACCGGACGTCCGGTCGCCATGCAAGCGACACCCAACAGCGCTTCCATTGTCGGGCTGAACTTATAGCCAAAGGTGCCGCCGGCATTGTTCTGAACCAGGCGCAGCTTCTCCGGCTCGATGCCCAACCCCGGGGCGATCATCGCATGATGCAGGTGGATGCCGATGCTCTTAGAATGAATGGTCAGGCGATCTTCCTCATCATAGTAAGCCAAACCGACATCCGGCTCCACGGTCAGGTGGGGCTGGCGCTGCAGATAGAAATCATCCTCGACCACGTAGGGTGCCGAAGCCATAATGGGAGCGGTGTCCTCACCCTTGGCGATCTTCTGCTCGTAGTAGACATTGGGCGTGCCCGGATGGATCTCAATGGCATCCTCGGCCATTGCTGCAGGGGCGCTCATGTAAGCGGGCAGCACTTCCAAATCGACCTTGACCTTTTTGGCCGCCTCGCGCGCGTGCTCTTCGGTGTCCGCACAGACGATCGCAATCGCGTCGCCATACTGGAATACCTTGGTATCGCAGAGGATCGGTCGATCCCAACCATCCCCCTTGTTGGTGGGGAAGGTGATCAGGCCGGTGATGCGGTTCTTGCCCTTGACGTCCTTAGCCGTCACGACCTTGACCACACCGGGCATCTTCTCCGCCTCAGAGGTATCGACGCCTAAGATATTGGCGTGGGAGACCTCGGCCTGCACCAGAGCCAACTGCAGGGTATCGGGCGGCATCTTCAATCCCAGGTCAGCGCCGAAGTCCCAGGTGCCGGTGACCTTGGCGTTGGCAGAAGGACGAGGATACTTGGAGCCCCAGATCCTGCCGTCCGCGGGCATCTTGAACTCCAGGTCCTCAAGCTTCATCTCGCCGCGCATCACACTCGCAGCATCCATGACGGCGTCCACGATCGGCTTGTAGCCGGTGCAGCGGCAGACGTTCTTGTGCGCCTGGAACCAATCGCGAATTTCCTCACGGGTGGGTTTTGGATTCTCGTCAAGCAGGGCCTTGGCCGACATGATAAAGCCAGGAGTGCAGAAACCGCACTGTGCCGCGCCGTGAACCGCAAAAGCGACCTGCAGCGGGTGCATGCAGGCAAGCGTGCCGACACCCTCGACCGTGATGATCTCGGCATCGTCGGGGACACGCTTCATCTTGGTGATGCAGGAACGGACAAGCTTGCCATCCATGATCACCGAACAAGCCCCGCAATGGCCTGTGCCACAGCCAACCTTTGTGCCGGTCAGGCCTAGCTGGCCACGGAGGGTATCTGCCAGCGACGCGTCAGGGTCGATGACAAGCGTCCTGGGTACACCATTGACTACGAACTTCTTCTTTAGCACTTTGTACCTCCTTTGAAAATTTTTGAAGTAATACCTACGGGGATACTACCAACACCTTACCCATCGATGACTCAAAAAAAGAGGCCTCCCAGCGTGCAGCGAAAGAGATGCACCTTGATCCGTTAACCCATTGGTGTAGAAAGAGTAGTCCTGATGAATCACCCTCTTCGCCCCATCTCCACGATACCCGATGAGAAAACCACGGTAATAGTATAGCACGTTTAAAACATTGTGTCAATTGTATCACTACAAATTATACATTTTCCTGGTGAATATGCTCAAGGAAAGATCGGGGGTGCTGAACACGCGATGCGTGAAACGTGATGCGTGGGTGCGCCTCTACGGGAAGAAAGATTCCCGCGCAGAGTCGCCGGGCCACAGAGAAAAACATAATGCGGGGGACCTGAATGCCCGCTTCCACGGGAATGACGAGGTGACATTGATAAAAATGCCGATCTGGGGTATAGTAAAAGCAATCACGCTCCCCAAACCGACAAAATACACCAAGCCACATCGACGCATACTCGCAAAGGAGGTCAATATGGCAGTCATCACGATTTCCAGGCAGTATGGAAGCGGCGGCAATGAGATTGCAGCACGCGTGTGTGAAATCCTCGGCTATCGGTACTTCGACAAGAAGCTGATGGCCCAGGTGGCCTCGGAAGTTGGGCTCTCAGAAGAAGAACTCGTGGATTTCTCGGAGGAGAGCTATAAAGTGCAGGGCTTCTTGGATCGACTCCTGAACCGGCCCCGGATCGTCTTGCCGGAGAAAACCGGGGCAGAGGGAGCCGCAGATAAGGGGCACTGGTCAGTGGAGAATCTGAACGAGGGGACGTGCATTGCGATGGTGCAAAAGACGATCCGTGCCGCATATGATCAAGGCAACATGGTGATCCTGGGACGAGGTGGACAGGTCATCCTCAAAGATATGGCCGGCGTCCTGCACGTGCGCATCGAGGCCACCTTAGGCGCTCGCGTGATGCGTGTTCAGGAACACAGACGGATCAGTGTGGCAGAAGCCGAACGGTTGACCCGCAGCTACGATGAAGCCGCGGATGCCTATCTCAAACGCTATTACGACGTCGATCTGGCCAGTCCACTGAACTATCACCTGGTGATCAACAGTGGGAAATGGGGGATCGAGGCATCAGCTCAAATCATCATCAATGCGCTCAGCCATTTACAGACAGGGACTGGTATTTAACCGCTGAGACCGCCGAGCACGCCAAGGCATCAAAGAGAAAACAACCTGGATGAGACAAAAAATCAGGAAAGTCTCTGCGTCCTCCGCGCGCTCGGCGGTTCAGTCTTTGCTACCCTCGAAGTGACATCTAACTTTATCATAAAGGATCCCCATCATGCACGTTGAACTCATCGGCATCACGCACTACCTCAAGGGCGACGGGAGCCCGGAGACACTCCTGGAACACGCAGGCCGGGTCTGCTACCGCAGTCAAAGCAAAGGGGCACCGGGCACTTTTCTCAAAGCGCGCCTGCGGGAGGGACATGAAAGCCTGATCGAGCACGCCAGCGCGACCTTCGAGATCAGCGGTATCAGCCGGGCGTGCAGCCATCAGCTCGTCCGCCACCGCGTGGCCTCCTACAGCCAGGAAAGCCAGCGGTACGTCGATCTCTCCAACCCCGAGTGGGTGCTCCCCGACGCCATCGCCAACAATCCGGAGGCATTGGCTATCTGGGAGACCTTCGCGGATCACGTGGAGGAAACCTACCACGCGCTGCGCGAGCAGGGGGTACTCAAAGAGGACGCACGCTTCGTCCTGCCCAATGCTACCGCCACCCGCATCATCGTCACGATGAACTTCCGCGAGCTGCGGTACTTCTTTCAGTTACGCATCACGCCCGAAGCGCAGTGGGAGATCCGCCGCATGGCAGCGTGGATGCTGACGTTGGTGGCCCCTCATGCCCCCGCGGTCTTCGGGGAGATGCTGGAGACACTGCACACCCAGCATCCGGAGTGGTTCACAGCACAAGGGGAGTGAACCACAGATTTGACCGCAGATTACGCAGATTTCGCAGATTACACAGATTGATGGCTCCATTGCAGTGCCAGGCTCATCACGGCAGCCCAGGCTAACACCTTGAACGCCCCGTCCGATAGAGCCGCCGCCACCTCGGTGCGGCTCAGGAAGAGCAGTTCTTGTTCTTCCAAGTCATCAGCCTGCGGCTCAGCCGCCCGATAGGCGCCGCGCGCCAGATAGAGGTAGGCCGTGCCCGAACCGCGGTTGCCATCGACGGCGTAATGGCCCAGATCGTGCCACTCCGGCGCTTCGTAGCCGGTCTCCTCGCGCACCTCCCGCCGGGCTGCGTCCAGGGGAGCCTCTCCCGGTTCGATGTAGCCCCCAACCGGTGCGAGCGAGAGGCCATTGACGGCGTACTTGGTCTGGCGAAAGCAGAGGAAAGATCCTTCGGCGGTCACAACTGCCGCGTTGATGTAGGCCGGCGTGATGATCCAGGCCCAATCGGGGATCACCCGACCGTCGGGGAGCGCCACCGTGTGCGCTTCGACCGTCAGAAAGCGGCTGTGCTGCAAGATCGTGCGCCGTGAGAGCGTCTTCCAGGGCTGCATAACACCTCCCCCAAAGCAGCGGGCCATGAGACAGGACACGGCGCTGCCATGACTCATATCAAAATCCGGATAAGATTTACGTCAAGTACCTGCAACGCTAAGACTATACGGCGAATCACCGGAGGCACAAGTCGATAAAGATAAGGTGAGTTCGTGGGGCTTGATAAGCTCAACCCACGAACTCACCACCGGAATATCACTTCCTAAGCGCACCAGAGCGGACGTGAATTCACACCACAAAAGTACGTAGCTATCCATAAATTAGGGCACACAGCTCTAAGCCTCACGGTCGTGATTCGGATGCTCCAGAGAAGCCTCACGGCGATGCACCTTCTCCAGTTTCTGCTCCAGATAGGTAAGTCGCTCGTGGAAGTCCGTCAAAAGCAGAAGGATCTGCCCAATCGCCTGTTCGCTCGTCAGTTCCCCAAGGTCCCAGCCACGGATGACCCCTTTCAAACCATACGTCCCCATCGTCTCCCTCCTCAGAGACGCGCCCGGTCCCTAGCAAAGCAGGGAAGCCCAAAGCGCCTGTAGAAAGAACTACACGTAACCGTGTAATCCAAAAGAATAATAAACTCCCGATAGATCCAGGAGTAACTACATTTTACACGGAAACGTGTTTTTTGTCAAGGGAGTCAATAGATCAGGCCGTGACGCCGCAGGGCCTGCAGCAAGGCCTCCAACGAACGCTGCCCGAAATCGGGGAGCTCCAAGAAACGCCCTTCGCCCTGCTGCCACAGCACGAGCACCTGCCCCACAGTGTGCATCCCCGCCCGCTCCAATGCCTTCACGGCACGCGGCTTGAGGGATAAGCGTGCCAGCGGCTGCTGCAGCCACTCCGCGCGGCTCGTGGTTTCCTGGGGCACGTCCAGGCTGGCAAAACCGGCCCGCTCGGCCACCATCGTCAGCAGCGTACACATCCCACCGCGGGGTTGGTAGACCCCGGTCTCCCACTCGCTGACCGTCTGCTGGCGCACGCCCAACTGTTCGGACATCTGCTGTTGGGATAGCCCCATGTGAAGGCGCAAAGCCCGGATACTCTCGGCATTCCACTCGTATAGACTTCGGCGCTTAGCACTCATACCTAAATTATAGGCAAATGTATGGAGTTCGTCAATTCAGAGAAAGAGGGCGGGACGCGTCCCACCCTCTTAAGACTTCTTCTTGATACACGCCGAGGCGTCTCATTTCAGAGGCAAGGCCGTTGACTGAGCTTATCAAAGCCAACAACACCCTCTATTCAAGCCGCCTCTAATGGAATCCTTCCCAATATTCTGTAGACGCGGATCAATAAATCAGCCAGCCGGAAGGGTTTGGTGACGTAATCCTCGACCCGGGCAAATTCAAGGGCCATACGCTTCTCTTGCGGATCGTCTTTCGCCGTCACTACAATGACTGGAATACCCTTCAATTCCTCATCGTTTTTGACGGAGCGATAAACCCGCCATCCATTCAAATCCGGCATCATCAGATCCAACAGGATCAGATCGGGCCTTACCTCGCGGATTTTATCCAATCCCGCGAGTCCCCCAGAAGCGGCCACACAATCGAACCCCCCTTGATCAAGGACAATGCCAATCAACTCAAGGCATTCAATGTCATCATCGATGCAGAGCACGGTTTTCTTCTTACGCATGACAATTCTCCCTACAGTAATCTCATTGCAGCACGCCAAGAAATGTTCATAAGCTGCCATAACAGGAATAAGAAGGAAAGCTGCAATGCCGACTCAAGGTCACAAACTCGAAGAGTATCTACAGGGCCCGCCCCACAACTGATATCCATGATATAGGAAATTAGAAATAAAATCAAATTCTAACTTCCTTGTAGGATAAATCAGTAAAGGCCGCCGATATCGAGCCGGCATGCATCTGAATCCAATCCTCCATACCCTAACCCACAATATCCTGCGTTGCAAAGGCCTGGCGCGGCCATCCCTGCAAGAGCAAAGATTCCATCCACGGCAGGACTTCCACCCCCTGCTGCACAAATTTGAACGCGTAATGCACCAGCCCCACATCCTGCAAAGCCGTGATCAGCGTCTCGCGATGTTCAGGGCTACAACAGAGCAACAAAAAACCTCCTTCCTTGCCCCAGGTAGCGCGCCCCCCTGATGCACCGTTTCTCCGCGCCACCTCGTAGCAGTGATCGATCCAGGGCAGCAGCGCCTCCGGCATCAATGCGCGTTCTTCGGACCAGGAACGATTAAGCAAGTGTCCCAATGCAGCCAGATCCGCCCGCACCAAAGCATCTCCCATCTCTTGGGCCAATCCTTTGATGGCATGCAAATGCGGGAATGCCTCACGACCGATCTGAGAGCGGGTCGCCGGCAACTTGAACCCCGATGGCGGGAAAGAACGCCCCAACGAAAAAAGGAGCACGCCTTGATCCAGAATCTGCAAAGCGGGCGGTGACAGTCGCAGCGGCACAACCTCAATCGACCCCTTGGAAAGTCGGATGTAGTTAAAACCACCAAATGCTATCGCATGATGGATATGTCGATTGCCCCACAGCTTCAATTTATCCCCGATGATCGTATCGGCCAGCTCAGCCACTTCTGTTGGCCCCAGATCAAGCCCAGACCAAAAGGCAAGCCCTTTGATCAATGCCGCCGTCATGCTTCCCGAGAAGCCCATACCATTTTCAGGCGGGATCTGCGAAGCGAGGAAAATAGTGATCCCATCTCGGATATTAAAGTAATACGTAATCGCCCGAGGCAAGCTAAGCTCATCTTCTCCGATCAAGTCCTCGCGGATCGGGCGATGTGAAAGGAGGCGGTAGTCCGAAGAGACAATCTGAACGCCCTGGTTAGCGTCCGGGGAGATAATACTATACATGTAAAACCCGATGGTGGCATTCAGCATGAGGCCACCACAACGTCTGACATAGTCAGGCGCATCTGTGCCTTTGCCCCCGAAGGTCAGGCAAAATGGTGCGCGTGCAACTAGAATCATAGTCTCCCTCTCCTGTCATCAGGCCCTACAGCAGGGACTTGTAACAGGGTTCCCAAGCGATAACTTGCCGCTGCCCGACCCACACTCTCCCACATTCAACTCAGGCAGCTCTCCACTTTCTATTGTAAGAGGCAATGGTCAGAGGACTGTCCCAAACATCCTTGAAATTTATTAAAGAGCAGAGGATCTGCTTTTTTTTCTTTAAAAATCTTTAATAATTTTTTATGAAAATATTCACTATTTGCCCACCGCACCTCCCTATAATGGATTAGGTGGTAAGTGGCGAGGTGACAACAAAAGTGTCAATTGGACCCAACCGTACAAACTCCTCACAAGCAGTCCCGCAAAGGCAGCGGCCGTGAGACGCTGCACACGCTGCGTCCTCCCGGAGACTTTCCCGGACATCCAATTCGATTCAGAGGGGGTATGTCAATACTGTCGAGCACTGCCCTCACTTCAGGAACGACAAAAACAGAAGGCACATCTGAGGACACGCCTTGAAACACTGGCCGATCTGATCCGCCCCGATCCCGGGTACCATTGTCTGGTAGCCTGGGGCGGCGGTAGGGATAGCACTTATACCCTATGGCTGCTCAAGCATTACTACAAACTACGCGTTTTGAGCTTCACCTTTGATAACAGTTTTATCTCAGATACCGCGCTTAAAAATATCCGTCTGATCGCAGAGCGGCTCGACCTGGATCACATCACCCTCAAACCTCGTTTCGAGATGGTCAAACAACTCTTTACTGCGGCGATCGAGACACCCATGTACTCACTCCCGATGCTCAAACAGTCCAGCAGTCTGTGCCTGGCACGCATGGCCTTGACGCAGGGCATGGCGCTGCAGTTAGCAGTGGAACTGCACATCCCACTACTCGTCTATGGATGGCTCCCGGGACAATACCCTTTGGACTTATCCTTCCATGCCACAGACTCTAAGACCCTTCAAGTGTCCATTGAGGAGATCGCCAACCCTCTGAGGAAAGTGGTGGGCAGCGCTATCGATCCTTACTTTCCCAAACCGCACGAGCTTGAGAAGGCACGAAAATACCCCTACATCGCTGCCCCCCTTCTCTTCATGGATCACGACGAAAAGAGCCGGCTGCACAGCGTCCAGGCGCTGGGTTGGGAAAGCCCAACAGGGAAAAACAGCGATAGCCCCAACTGCCTGCTCGATAGCTTTGCCATTCAGCAGCACTTACAGCAAATGGGCTATCATCCCCACGTGGCGGTCCTGGCGGCCATGGTGCGCGAGGGATATCTGAGCCGCGAGGTCGCGCTCGCCCAAATGGAAGCTCCTGTTGCCTCCGAGGTCATTCGTGCGGTAAAAGCCAAGTTAGGGTTCCCGCCCTCTTATCTCCCAGCTATGCTCCAGTGCCATTCTTTCACCTGAGCCCCGCCGCTGTATGCCACAGGGTAAGTGTACCGCTGCAATATAGCTTTTTATGAATTAGGGAGAGGCAAAGCCTCCCCCTAATCCCAAGCAGAAGAAAATGTTAATGGAGTTTAGGCGCGGCGAAGCGGCATCCGCCCCCATCCTCACAAGATCAGGATTCCTCACCCAGGTTCTGAAAGGCACCCTGGCCGGAAAAGTAATACCCCGTTCCCCAATGGGTGCGAATATAGTTGGGGTTTTCAGGGTCATCCTCGAGCTTCCGGCGTAGATAGCGAATATAAACACTCAAATATCCGATTTCATCCGCGTATTCAGGCCCCCAGACATTCAGGAGGAGCTCTTTATGGGGGACCACACGTCCCTTCTGGCTGACCAGATACATAAGGAGGCGCAGCTCGGTGGGTGTGAGGTTGATCACCGCACCCTGACGCTTGACCACACCATCCGTGAAATTGATATGCAGTATCCCATCATCATAAGAAGCGCGCCAGGATTTCTGCGTCGCCGGGTTGACACGGCGCAGGATTGCATAGATACGCGCCTTCAACTCATCGAAGCTGCAGGGCTTGGTAATGTAATCGTCAGCACCCAGATACAGTCCCTTGACAACGTCAGACTGTGCCAGCTTGGCCGTGAGAATAATAATGGGGGTATCGCAAACATGCCGGAGCCGCTGGCAGGTTGTCCACCCATCCATCTCAGGCATCATGACATCCAGGATAATCAAATCGGGTTGGGACTCATAAGCCTTTCGAAGGCCATCTTTACCATCGTTCGCCACAACAACGGTAAATCCCTCGCGCTCCAGTCCCAGCCGCAGCAAAGTAAGCAGCCCCGAATCATCATCAATGACCAGGATTTTCTCACTCATTTTTCAATATCGATCCCACAGCCCCATTAAAAGTTTAGATCCCAAGATGTTCTACACCGACCCTATATTCTATTCTATCCAGAAACGCAAAGCCAACAAGCAACAAAAGCCCCTCACACAGCAATGTCAGGGGCCTTGTCACACCAGGAAGACAAAACTCAATAAGGCAGCTAAGAAATGGCTTCAGCATCAAAGTAGTACCCTTCTCCCCAAATGGTATGAATGTAACACGGAAAGTCAGGGTCCGCCTCGATCTTGTGACGCAATCTGTAAATATACTGCTTCACCAAATCGGGATCTCCCACGCGCTCCCCGCCCCACACCTGAGATAAAATTGCATCATTCCCCAACACCTTGCCATGGTGCCTGATCAACAATCGCAGCACCTCGAATTCCTTAGGGGTCAAATGAACGGTACGGTTGTCCAGCACCAGCTCGTGGCGGTTGCAATCCAGGATCACCGAATCGGAGGGGAAGAGAATGGCCGGATTATCCTCCTCACCCTGCTCCCCCAGCCGCCGTAGGACAGCGCGCAGCCGATAGGACAACTCCGTACGATTATAGGGCTTGATCACATAATCATCCGCGCCGGCAGAAAAGCCCCGCACCACATCTTCTATCGTCCCCCGCCCCGTAACAAAGATAATCGGAACATCGGTCAGCTCTCTCAGGCGCTTGCAGACCTCAAACCCATCCATGTCAGGCATCATCACGTCCAGCAGGATGGCGTCAGGATGCAATTCAAAAGCCATCCGCAAGCCCACCGTGCCATCAGAAGCCACGACAGGCTTGAAACCCTCCGCACTTAGAATCGCTTGCAGCACTTTGAGGTTCTCTATCTCATCATCAATCGCCAAAACCTTGAATTGACGATGCATTTTGCTCTCCTTGCTCAGTTTAGACTAAAAAGAGGGACGGCTTACCACCAATAAGCTTATTACTTCTCAGAAAAAAGACTATCAAAAAAGCCAGGGCTGAAGCCCTCTTAAATAAATGGTATCACAAACAGCGGTTTTCGTCAACATATCACGACATACGTGACTGTTCAATCCCTGGGAAGGGAGTACACTCCCCACAGGAGGGAAAACCATGCGCATCCGAGTTCGCCTGCCCAAAGTAGAGCCCAAAGTGTACAC
>JAVEWB010000307.1:0-3521 GCA_034004765.1 Anaerolineae bacterium | reverse complement strand
GCGTAGAGGATGGTGTCGTGCTTGAGCTCCGTCCAGCTTCCCAGTGCGGTGTGCAGGTCCTTGCGCGCCCAGGCCTGGGTCTGCATGAAGGCCGGGTAGGCTTCTCCCTTAGGGGTGGCAACCGCCTGGAGGGCGTAGAGCCAGTTCCAGTACAGGTTCTGGGTCCAGCTATCGAGCTCCAGCGAGGCAATCTCTCCGCGTACTTTTTCCATCTGCGTGGTGTAATTTGTGTACTCGGTCTCGCCCATCTCGTCCAGGATGGTGTAGGCCTCTTCGTTGCCCATTGCGGCAAAGACATCCAGCCCTTTGGGGAGCATCCGCCGATCGACTTCGCGGTGGATCAATTGCTCGAAGATGTAGGCATCCAGGACGAAGCGCTGTCCCATGAAGCGAAACCCCTGCGTGACGTCGTCTTCGTCTTCCCAGATGTAGACCCACATGGAGTTAATTTGGGGCGGGGGCAGTGTCCTTGCTACATCGATGAAAGTGGTGAGGTAGGCGTCGTCCGCGAGTTTATCCAGCTCGGGCTCTTCTCCATAGACGACATCCATCAATGGGCCGTATTCGTGGAAACTCAGGTCATCCGACTTACCGACCAGGAAGACGGTGGGATCGTAGATGCCACTCCAGAGTTCGCTGGCGGGCGTTCCCCCGATGCTGGTGCGGCGGATCAGGCGCGTGATGAGCAGCGCCATCTGAGTCTCACGCACCTGCTTGAGCCGCAGGTTGATGCGCCCGTACCACATCATGGTGCGGAAATAGCGCTGCAACTGTTCGTCCCGGGTGTAGTGCCCGCGCGGGACATATTGGCTGTAATCTTCGCAGTAGAATTTTGCAGCTTCGTCAGGCGTCGCTCCGGGATCGCAGTTCGGCCCTTCTGCCAGGGATTCCGGCAGGGTCAGCAGCGGGGATTTGGCGATCATGTCGTGAGCCCGGATGAGCTCCAGTTCCGCGGTGACCTCGTTGGCGACAGCGTCAGGGATGGGGGGAGGCGTTTCGGAAATAAGCTGCTGTGCTACGGCGAAGTACCCCAGGACACGGCGTGCCGGATCCTCCAGCGCTGTCCCGCGCGTTTCTTCAAGCTGCGCTGCGGCTTCTTCCACCAGGGCATCGGTCAGCGTCACCAGCGTCGGCGCCAGTGACTCGCGTTCCAGGTCCCGCAGCAGCTTGTCAAAGAGCAGATGATAGACATGGTAGATAGAATCTGTGGTGATGAAGACCGGTACGTCTTGGTAGCGCAGGGATTCGTAGGGCTGGAAGAACTCCAACCACTCGCCCGGCCCCACAACGAAGCCGTTCTCACGCAGCAGCGCTTCCTGTGCCGGACTAAAGGTGAACAGGTCGCTGTTGGTCGTGGCCTCTAGCGCTACCGGGAGTGTGTAGGATGTCTCATAGAAGCGCTCCGGCAAAGCTACCGGCACGGCCTTGTAAAAGCGGGCAAAGCCTTTGTTGTGGATGTCCTCTGGGACCTTGATGTCCACGTCGGGCTCTCCTCCGCCGTCCGGCGTCGCAGTGATGACGATTTCTGGCGGCTCGATGACGACGGGCGGGACGGTGGGTTCCGGAAACAGAAACTCGCAGGCAATCATCGTGAGGATCAGGGTCGCAATGAGGCTGATCCTCCATGTAGGACGCTTTTTAGGTGACATTTTCCAAGTCCTCCTTATCTTAGCGTGCTAAAATTTCTTCTTTACCATCCTGGGCGCTGTCGACCAGGGCCACGGTATGAAAGCGACCGGGCTTACTCCGGGCCTGGAGGGTGAAGCCGAAACTGTTCCATTTCCAGACCGCGATCTGACGGGCCACGCCGCCGCGCAGCTCCTCATAAGTCCCCTCCAGCGCGATCAGTTCGTCGCGGCCATCCCCATCGACATCCCCCGTTGTCGTGCTCACGATAGGGATCGCTAATGCCGATCCCGCCCAGAGTTCACGATACCCGTAGATCGGATCGGGCTGTGTGAGGATAATGTGCGCGCTGTATCCCGCAGCGTCCCGATGGGAGGCGATGGGGCTTGGGTGGTTGGACCAGCGCATGATCGGCCAGTCCTGCCAGGGCCGCCAGACGAGCAAGACACACTCCGGAACGCCGTCTTCTGTCAGATCGGCATAGTCGGCAGCCAAAATCTCCCATGAGGCAGGGTAGGAGGTGGGAGGGCAGGGCGTCGTAGATGAGGGCGGATGGGTAAGGGGGAAAGCGGTTGGCGTTTGCGTGAAAGCTCCCGGCGTGTGATATTCGTAGCGCTCCCAGAGGTGTGTGATGTCCGTCGGTAAGGCCAGGAGGGCGAAGAGGAGGGCAAGCTGTGCGATGCAGCGAGATTCCGTCACCCTTGTAGTCCCTCCGATTGTGAGGTGGGGTGCGCCTCCCCGATGCTGCTGTGAGAGGCGCACCCGACTGCAAGTTATTGGCTGGGTCCTTCGATACCTTCCAGAAGCTGTGAGGTCGTCCAGATAGCTTCTTCGGTGGCAACCTCACCGTCTTTGAGCCAGGGGGTGCCATCTTGCCAGTTAACCGGCCCGACAAAGAGGCCGCCCCACTGCTTTTCGCTCAGATATTGGATGTAAGCTTCGACGTCTGCTTTCCATTCGTCGCTGGTTGCAGGGCCAAAGACATAGCCCGCCGCCGTCGTATCAAGATTGTTAATATCCTTCCAGTCAGGGCTGGCCCAGATCCAATGCTGCTCCCAGGTGCCTTCCTTGACCTTCGTGATCATCTCCAGATAGCCTGGGCCCCAGTTGAAGTACGGGACGCCCAGGCAGACTTCCGGCGCCAGCTCGCAGGCGTTGCGGTAGTCATACGGGATGGCGAAAACGCGCTCACCCTGATCGGCGCGCTGCTTGGTGACCACCGTGCCCTCGGTGGTGTCGATGCCGGACATCAGGACATCCGCACCGGCATTGTAGAGGTCGTTCGAGACCTCCGTCGGGTCCAGGGTGACGCCGGGGATGTTGAACCAGAAACCGATCCAGGTGACCGTGAACTTGAGGTCATCCGGATTCTTGCCCCGATAGGTTTCGTAGCAGTAGCGGGCTCCCAGATAAGCCGCATTGACCAACCGGCGGGTCTCATTATTGATTAAGGGACCCAGGTAGCCGATGTGGCCGGTTTCGGTGGCCAGGGCGGCATTGCATCCTGCAATCGCCTTGGAAAATTCAGCCTGCCCCATGTAGTTGCCGAGATTTTTGGGGCCATTGGCCTCCAGCGCATGGTCGCCGGAGATGTTGATGAAGACAACGTCGGGATATTTCGCCGCCACGACGTCGGTGTCATCCTGGAAGTCGTCGGAGGAGGTGAGGATGATCTTTGCGCCCTGGCTGACCATATCATCGACGGCCTGTTCGACGGTGGTCTCCGGTCGGTCAGCAGAATTGAGCTTGTCGAGGTAGATCATTTTCGAGTTGGGGAGATGGGCTTCCACATATTTCCCGGCCTCGTAATGTGCCTCGCTCCAGCCGTGGTCGTTATAGGGACCGACCATAATAACGCCGAAGACAAATTCTCCCTCCGGTTCCTCCGTTACTTT
>JAVEWB010000306.1:0-3522 GCA_034004765.1 Anaerolineae bacterium | reverse complement strand
CGCCCCGCCCCGTGGCAGGTCGATCCGAACGTCTCCTCCATCGCGTGCGCCGTCCCGACCAGCACGTAAGACGCCGTCCCCATCGAGCCGGGAACCAGCACCGGCTGGCCAGTCTCCCGATAGACGTCCGGCAGATCGGCCTGGCCCGGCCCAAAGGCACGTGTCGCCCCCTTCCGGTGGACCATCAGCGACGTCAGCTTACCCCCCACCGGATGCTTTTCCAATTTGGCGATATTGTGGGTCACGTCATAGACCTGGTGCAGGTGCCAGTTGCGCACCTTGCCCGCCAGCACGCGCTCGAAGGAGAGCCGGATGTAATGCGCCAGCACCTGGCGGTTGACAAAGGCATAATTGGCCGCCGCAGCCATGGCGGACAGATAATCCCGCCCTTCCGGCGAATCCACCGGTGCGGCCACCAGCTCCCGGTCAGGGATCGTGAAGCCGTAGTGCTGCGGCGCGCCTTGAAGCTGCCGCAGGTACTGGGTGCAGACCTCGTGCCCCAGCCCGCGTGAGCCGCAGTGGATCTGCACCACGATCCGCCCCAGCGCAATCCCGAATACGGCAGCAACGTCGGGATCGTAAACCTCATCCACGACGTCGATCTCCATGAAGTGGTTGCCGCCGCCCAATGATCCCAACTGAGGCCGGCCGCGCTCTTTGGCCCGCGCGGGGACCAGTTCGGCGCGCGCACCGGGCAGCCGCCCGCCATCCTCCGTGCGCAGCACGTCATCCCGCGTGGCGTACCCCTTGGAGACCGCCCATTCGGCCCCCTCCTCCAGCAGCCGATCCAGCTCCTTCTGCGAGAGCTGCACCGCCCCTTTCTCCCCCACCCCGCTGGGGCAGGTCTGATAGATCCGCGTGATCAGTGCTTCCAGATGGGGCGCGATCTCCTCGTAATCCATCGCCGAGGCCAACATCCGCACGCCGCAGTTGATATCGTACCCCACCCCGCCGGGGGAGATAATGCCCTTATCCTGGCGGAAGGCAGCCACCCCACCGATGGGAAAGCCATACCCCTGATGGACGTCCGGCATGGCCATCGCGCGGCCCACGATGCCCGGCAGCATGGCCACATTCATCAACTGCTCCATCGAAGCATCGCCGAAGGCCATCTCCAGCAGGGGATCGCTGCCATAAACCCGTGCCGGCACCTGCATCCGGGGATCGAACTCCCGGGGCAGTTCCCAGACATACGTCCCGACCCGTTGAAAATCTTTCTTCGTTACCATACGTCACCTCCCTTCAGCCCATCTCGAGCTGCCGAATGGTATAACCGCCAATCTGCGAAATCCGTGTAATCTGCGGATAGATACGCCATCCACAGATTTCGCAGATTACACAGATTGAGGGAACCCAGATCCCCACAGCGCGTTACGTGTCGAAGACGATCTCCGTCTCGTACCCCTCCGGCGTCTGCCGGACCTCCAGGTTATGAAACGTCGCCGCCTTGATCACACCCGCATACCGTTCCACCCCGCCACCGCGGACGGTCGCCCGGAGCGCCGTAGGCGTCAGCGATTCGAACTCGAACGTCGTATACACACTCAGCGTCTCCTCACGCTCGCCCAGGTAAAGCAGCTCATTGAGCCAGTCCACCAGCAGCGTCTCCACATCCGGAGCCGCCAGCACCACCGTGACACTCTCGGAGAGCGCGACCGCCTCCGGATCGACAAGCAGCGCAGCCATTCCCCGCGCCGCCGTTGCAAAAAGATCGGCCAGATCGACGCCCGACACATGCAGCGCCAGATCTGCGGTGTGATTCAATTCTTGCCAGGATCCCATGAATGCCTCAAAACGAATTAGGAATTAGGAGTGAGGGAAAGCTGCCGTTCGATGAAGTCGGCCAGGGCAGGGACATCCTCCAGAGAGAAGTGGGGCAGCCCCTCGGCATCGGGAAGATCAGCCACGTCGGTGACGTAAGCAATGCGCCCCGTGATCTCCGGGATCGGCTGCGGATCGCAGGCCGCGCGCACCACCTCGATCTTGGGCAGCGCATCGCGTTTATCCCCCTCCACCAGGACCAGATCGACGTCATGGATGCCCGCCAGCGCCTCCGAAAGCGGCGGCTCCGCTGCATAGCGGTGCGTGTGCACGATGCGGTCCGAGACCAAAAAAGCGGTATGCGCTGCGCCGGCCTCCCACAGGCGGCGGGTATCCTTGCCGGGGAGATCGGTCTCCACATTCCGGGCGCGCGTGTGCTTGAGCACCGCCACCCGATAGCCGCGCCGCGCCAACTCGCCGATCACCTTCTCTAACAGCGTCGTCTTCCCGCTGCCCGACCGACCGAAAAAACCAAGAACAGGCAAAGAGTAGTCCATGAGCACCTCACAGAATGATGCGTGAAACGTGATTCGTGATGCGTGAAGCCGCTTCCTCTCACGTTTTACGTTTCACGTTTCACGTTTTACGTCTTCATCAAACCTATATTGCAAAAACTCCACCACCTGCCGGAACGTCTCCTCCGGCGTGAGCACCGTCGTATCCACATACAGATCGCAGTGAGCGCGGGCATGGGCCAGCCGGAAGGTGCGCTCCTCTTCCCACCAGGAGGGCACCGCGCTCAGCCCCTCCCGCCAGACGGCCGCTTCCACACTGACATCCAAGTAGATCAGCACATCGGGATTGGTGAGCCGCAGCCACATCGTCGGCACACCGGAGTGCTCCTGCCGGATCTCCCGCACCTCATAGCCCAGCGCCCGCAGCCGCTTCGCCAACGTCGATTTCCCCGACGAGCAGGGGCCGACGATGCCGATAAGGGTAGCAGAAGGGTTGTTCATCATTCGTCAAACGTCAAACGTCATTCGTCAAACAGCATCCGTCGAATCGGCGGAGGAGGCAAAAGGGATAGGAGCGGTCGAAGCAAAGGTCAGGATGTCAGCATCGGCAGCGGTCTGATAGAGCACGGAGGGTTCCTGGAGTGTTTTTCCACGCTGCTGAGGGACCATCACCAGAAGAAGTTGTACCAGCCGGGTGAGCAGCTCCAGGCGATGCTGAAAAACATCCGCCCCCAAGACATAGCGGGCTTTGAAATACCAGTCGCGTGCCTCACGTGCCGACCCAAGCGCATACTCATAAAACCGTGCCCGATCTTTGCCCGTCCCCCGTGAGTACCCTTCCGCCAGATTGGCCCCCACCGACCCACAGGCTCTGTATAACTGATCCGACAGTCCCAACAATCGCCGATCTTGAATCAGTTTAGCCGTATCCCGCCACGCCAGGTCGCTCAAGAACAGCGCGAGCCGATAAGCCGTCACCTTCCACAACGAATCGACCTTCAGCGCTTCCGGAACCCCCATCTCCCATTCCGTGGAGGTCCTCCATTCCGCCCTTTCCATCCCTCCCTCCTTTCAATCTCCTCTCACTTCTCAATCTTCATTCGTATCTTGCCGTTTCCCACCTGACGTTTGACGTTTTGACGTTTTGACGTTTGCCGTTTGACGTTTGCCGTTTGACGCCTGACGTCTTGCCTTCTACCCCTCCGGCACCGGCATCTCCACACACATGAAGCGCGGGCCGGAGCCC
>JAVEWB010000305.1:0-3531 GCA_034004765.1 Anaerolineae bacterium | reverse complement strand
GTCTTTACACCTGGGAAGTCGTCGCCGAGACCGCTGCTGGAGAGCGCCAGGCCATCACCGGCACCTTAATGGTCAAGGACGCCGACGCAGTCTTACCTGAAATTCGCGGCTTCTCTATCTACCCCAAGGAGTTCTCACCCAATCAGGATGGCATTGCCGACCGGGTACGCCTCAACATGGATCTCAAAAAAGATGTGGAAGAGCTCCAGGTCTACATGCTGGACGCTGAAGATACTGCCCACTATATTCCCGAAGATGAAAACACCACAGCGCTCAACGAAGCCGGGTGGCACACCTTCGATTACGACGGCGGGATCGATGCCGGTGCCGAACCTCCCCCCGACGGCACCTACACCGTCTACGCCGAAGCACGTGACGCGGTCGGACAGCACGTCATAACCACCGATACGCTGACGCTGGTCAACGCCGGACGCCCGCGGGCCTACATCCTCAACGGAGAAGTCACGATCGAGCCAACCACACTGGTCCTTTCCGACACGCTCTGCTTCACCCTGACGGTCGAAAATGACAGCAATACGTACATCCGCACGACCGGACCCTGGCCCGGGACCACCTATCGCAGCGACCAGAACTTCAACACACTGGGCTGGTCCGAAGAGTCGGGGGTCTTCCGCGTCGGGCTGGATTTCGACACCAGCCTGCGCAACTACCCCTTCCGTTGGGGGATTGGAACGCCAGACAAAGAGCTGGTGCAAATCGGCGACTACTGGTATCTGCCCCCCTTCGCCCGCAGCGAAGTGACCGGCTGCCTCCAGGTCGTCGAGATCCCCCCGCGCAACCCACTTTATTATTGGACAGGGTTGATCCACGAGGATGTCGAGATTGCCAGCGTGAACAACAACGTGGATCCCCACTTCATCGAGATCTGGGAACCCTAGACAGCCATGCAGACGCTTGCGGTCATCATCGTTTCCTGGAACGTACGTGACCTCCTGGATCGCTGCCTGGAGACGCTGCAAGCCGATCTGGAACGCACGCAGGCGCTCTCGCAAGTTTGGGTCGTAGATAATGCCTCCACAGACGGCTCCGCAGCGTTGGTCCGGGAGAAACACACCTGGGTCAATCTCGAAACGCCGGAGGAAAATCTGGGCTTCGTGCGTGGCAATAACCTGGTGCTGAACCACTTCATCGCCCAGCACACCCTGCCCGATTTCGTCTGGCTGTTGAACCCCGATACCGAGGTAAAACGCGGAGCCACAGAGAAGCTGCTGACCTTCATGAACGCCTATCCCGGCGTGGGCCTTGTCGGGCCCAAGCTGCTCAATCCGGACGGCTCCCTGCAGCAGAGCGCTTTCCATTTTCCGGGACTCCTGCAGCCGCTCTTCGACCTGGGGCTGCTGCCCGCACGTTTTTACGCAAGCGGGGCCAATGGACGCTATTCCCACCGCCATTATGCCGCAGGGAAACCCTTTCAGATCGACCATCCCTTAGGGGCCGCCATGATGGCACGCGGCACCGCCGTCATGAAAGTCGGCTCCCTGGATGAACGCTATTTCATGTACTGCGAGGAAATCGACTGGGCCTTCCGCATGAAGAAAGCTGGATGGCAGGCCTGGCTCGTGCCGGAAGCGGAAGTCATCCATCACGGCGGTGCAAGTACCGGCCAGGTACGCCCACAAACGACCTTCTATCTGTGGGAAAGCCGCGCCAGGCTCTACAAAAACCATTACGGGCTGTTCACGCGGGCGATCGTCGCCGCGTTTGTCCGCCGCCATTTTGCCCGACAGATGGCTCCAACGCCGGAATGGCAGCAGGCCTATCAGGAGATCCTCCAGGCATGGAGATAGCAAGTAAGAGGGACGTAATGATGCCGAAGCTCACCGCCGTTATCCTGACACGCAACGAGGCGCAGCACATCGCTGCCTGCATCGAGAGTTTGCGCTGGGCCGATTCCATCCTGGTCTTCGATAGTTACAGCACCGATGCTACGGTTATGCTGGCACAAGAGGCCGGCGCAACGGTAGTCCGCCACGCCTTCGAGAACTACTCCACCCAGCGCAACGCCGCATTGGATGCGGCAGAAGATGCCGAATGGGTCTTTTTTGTGGATGCGGACGAGCGCGCCACCCCCGATCTGGCAAGCGAAATACGCCAGGTCATCGCCGAGCGAGAAGAGGCCGGTTGGTGGGTACCGCGGCACAATTACATCTTCGGCCACCGGATGCGCGCCACCGGCTGGTGGCCGGATCACCAGCTCCGTCTCCTCCACCGCGGCCATGCGTCCTACGACCCCAACCGCGCGGTCCACGAGGTCGCGATCCTGGACGGCCCCGAGGGATATCTGGAGCATCCCCTCCTCCATTACAATTACACGACCTTCGAACAGTTCCGCCAAAAGCAGCAGCGGTACACTGCGTATGATGCCTCCATTCTCCTGGAGAAAGGCATCCGCCCTAAGGCCTACACCCCTTACACACAGGCAGTACGGCACTTCGGATGGCGCTTTTTCACGCTCCAGGGCTGGCGTGACGGTGGCTATGGACTTCTACTCTCCGCCTTGATGGGCTATTACGAAATGGTCAAATACCGCAAACTCCGCCGCCTCCTACGCCAGCAGACAAGTCAGGCAACATGAGCATAGGTGAATCTCTCCGTGCCACACTAAGAGGCACACAAGGCCGCCGGATAGT
This sequence comes from Anaerolineae bacterium, assembly GCA_034004765.1. Lineage (GTDB taxonomy): Bacteria > Chloroflexota > Anaerolineae > B4-G1 > SLSP01 > JAVEWB01. Next base: position 880 of record JAVEWB010000305.1, on the reverse strand, counting down.
TGGGTTGAGCCTTGCCGCGCTGCTCCTGGCGCTGGTCTCCGTGGTAGGTAACGCCTATCTCGTCCGCCCTGCCGATCCATCGGGATGGGGTCCCCTGCCCACGCAGGCCCCTACCCCCACGCCGCTTCAAGCAGACTATTTCTTAGAACGGCTGAAAATCGCCCTGCTGAGCGGCGACTACGATGAGGCTACCCGGCTGTGGGACATTGTCTCCACACGATTCCCGGAGAACAGTGAAGTACAGCGGGAAGGTGCCCGGCTGGCACTCGTGCAGGAGGACCTGGACACAGCAAAAGCCCGGGCCTGGACTGCCGTTCACATTGCGCCCAAAGAAGCTGCCAACTGGCTGATCGTGGGGGTCGTCGAACAGCGGCGCGGCGCTCCCAAAGTAGCACAACAAGCGCTGGAAATGGCACAGTCATTCGATCCCGAGCTGGCTCCCGATCTTTTCGCGGCGCGCTGGCAAGCAGCCCTCGCCAGCGAAGACCGGGACAACCTGACGGCGCTGGCACAGGAATATATCATGCAGAACCCTCAGGATCCTCTATCCCTATACTACCGCGCTGAATCCCTGCTGACTTCAGGGGCCGCCGATTCGGCGCTTGATTTACTCCTCTTGAGCATGGATCAAGAGTCCCCGGGCGTCATGTGGTACGTGCTGGGGCGGGTCTATATGGCTAAAAGAGCCGACAAACATGCCGTCACCGCGCTGGAAGTGGCCGCGGCGGCCTATGCAAGAGGGGACAACAGCCTGCTCCTGGCGAGTTCCGATCCTTTCCACGACTTGAACGAGGCTTTGGGGCTGGCTTACCTGCGGACCAGGCGCTGCGATAAAACCAAGGCCCTATTGCAGCTTCTCGTCACGCCCTACCCAGACCTC
>JAVEWB010000016.1:0-16686 GCA_034004765.1 Anaerolineae bacterium | reverse complement strand
TTGGTGATTGGAGCGGTGGGGACACACCCGGACCCATCCCGAACCCGGCAGTTAAGCCCATCAGCGCCGATGGTACTTGGGGGGCAGCCCCCTGGGAGAGTAGGTCATCGCCAAGAGACTCTTTTCTTTTGCCTCGCACTCTTGACGGATAAGATAGAAGTGTTAAACTACTTTTAACTTAAATCCGGTACAGGTTTAATTACTTTGACTAAGGTACGTATGCAACGCTGGACGTTGATTGGGATTTTGCTGCTGAGCTTATCGTTGGTAGGGTGTCAAGGCACTACAAATGCTGGTGTTGCAGCTTCGACTGAGCTTGTTGGAGAAGCTGCTCCTCTGACCATAACCGCAACGCTTATACCTACTTCTTCTCCTACGTTGGTGCCTTCGCCTACTGCGACGCCTACTCCTACGTCTACCCCCACGCCTTTTGTCTGCACCAACCACCGAGGGCAAACGCTGAAGGCCGCTTTCACAAGCACGGCTATGCGGGGAGAGGAGATCCGTTATCTAGTTCATCTGCCTCCTTGCTATGACGCTTATCCGGACCGTGCCTTCCCGGTGTTGTATTTGCTGCACGGTTGGCCTTTGAATGAATACCATTGGGTAACCCTGGGCGTTACTGAGATTGTAGATGAATGGGTCAGCCAAGGACTCATCGGACCGTTGATCCTTGTAATGCCGGGAGTGGCTAATCCGGATGGACTCTATGTCTATTCCAGCGGCGGGAGTGATTCTTTCGAAGGGATGCTCGTGGAGGAGCTGCGGCCTGCGGTCGAACACGCTTATCGCACAATACGGCATCCAATTGGCCGGGCAATCGGCGGCATCTCCCGTGGTGGTGTTTGGTCGTTGGAGATTGGGCTGCGCCACCCTGACCTCTTTGGAATTGTGGGGGGACATAGCCCTGCTCTTTCTGTAAACCGACCGTTTCCCGCCTATGACCCCTTCGTTCTGGCTGAGGGGGGGGCTCCTGATCAGCGGATTTACCTGGATGCCGGGGACCTGGATTGGGCCCGTGGCGGCGCACTGCAATTGCGGGATGCTCTGTTGGCTAAAGGTGCAGATGTCACCTATCAGCTTCACGAGGGAGGCCACGTGGATGATCTGTGGCAATTGGGGCTTCCTGATTATTTGAATTTCTATACGAGCACCTGGCCGGACTCTTTTGATGCCTTACCTCAGTATATTGAGAATCCTGAGGAGTTGTGGCTGGAAGCGCCTTCTGATCGATCTTAAGGGGCGCTGTTCCTCATCGGACTTATAAGAAAGACCTAAAAGGGCCACCTCGATCGAGGCGGCCCTTTGTCGTTTTGTGGGAGCCAAGAGTGCCTAATCTTGATTCCACAGGCGCAGCAGCGCTGCTACGTCATAGGGTGGAATCTTGTCTTGCTGCTCTATCATTGCATTGAGGGTCGCTGTTACCTCTTTGACTTTGGCCTGGCTGCGTTTCTCATCCATGGCGATCACGGCCTGCCACAGCAGAGACAAGAGCGCCACCAGGGTGTCAAATGAAGGGTATCCCGAGCGCGTTTTGGCGGGAACGGTCAGGTTGATATCTGCCTGGCGTGCGGGGAGCAGGGTGGGGCTGGTGGTGATCGTAATTGTTTTCAGACCGCGTTCGTGAGCTGTTGCAATGACGTATCCAACTTCAGCATCGGGAGACAGTCCCAGCGATAGTGCAAATGCTACATCGCCAGGTTCTGCATCCTGGAGCATCAGGGCCGCTTTGGCCAGATCTGCTTCTACCGGGTAAGCCTCAATCCCGATAATGTTCAGGTAGGTGGCCCATAGTGAGGCAAGGCTGTAGCTCTCACCCTTACCGATCACAAAGACGCGCGGGGCTTCACGTAGCTGCGTTGCCACCTCTGCGATGCGTTTAGTGTCTGCTTTGAAGCTCAGGATGCGATCACTGAGTTCGTCGGCTAAGGTCGCCAGGTGCTCTTCCGTGCCCCCAGCTTCCGGCGAGCCCTTCTGATAGCGCAGTGCCAACTCTTTGTTGATGTAGTGTTTGATTTCACGGGAGAGTTCACGATATCCGGAGTAACCGACTTCTTGTGAGAAACGGACGACCGTAGCGGGGTCGACATTAACACGCCGGGCCAGCTCAGTTGCAGTGAGGAATCCCACATCCAGGGTGTTTTCCAAGATGAAATCGGCCAGGGTTCTGAAACGAGGTGAGAGTTCCTCATACTTGTCTTGAATTCGATCGCGAAACATTATTATCCTCCTATCCTGGTCTATACCTACTATGGGTATTTTGCTATCAAATTTTCATGTTTCAGAATGTTGATCTTGTTCAATCATACTATTTGTTGCATGGTGTGTCAATACCTCGCTTGTTTTTTTAATGGTTCCTTAACGGATTTGTTCTTTTTTCTGTTTCCCCGGGAGTGTTGGGAGCGATTGAGGATCTGGTTGCCTTTTCGGCTATCCGTTGTATCATAGTCCAGTTATGGAACAGCGTGTGTATATTGCTCCATCAATTCTTTCAGCCGACTTTGCATACCTTGGTGAGGCTGTTCACGCGGTCGAGGCGGCGGGAGCCGATTGGGTCCATGTTGACGTGATGGATGGGCACTTTGTCCCTAACATCACAATTGGCCCGATGGTGGTCGAAGCCGTGCGCCGTGTGACTCGACTCCCTCTAGGGGTGCATCTCATGATCGAGCATCCCGAACGATATGTGGAGGATTTTGCACGGGCGGGAGCCACTGCGTTGTTCGTGCATCCGGAAGCTACGCTCCATCTGCATCGTACTCTTGGCGTGATTCACGATTTAGGGGTGCAGGCAGGTGTGGCATTGAACCCTTCGACGTCCGAAGAGGTTCTGGAATATGTTTTACCTCTTTTGGATGAGGTGCTGGTGATGACGGTCAATCCCGGCTTTGGGGGACAGTCTTTTATTCGGGAGACTTTGCCCAAGATACGGCGGATACGTCAGCGTCTGGATGCGGCAGGTAGCGCGGCGTGGCTTGCGGTGGATGGGGGCATTGATGCGACAACAGCTCCCTGGGTTGTGGCGGAAGGGGCCAATTTGTTGGTGGCCGGTTCGGCAGTGTTCCGTGCCCCGGATGGTGTGGCGGCTGGGATTGTCAGGCTGAGAACCGCCGCAGCGGGTGGATCGCTATAAAACGCAACCCGGCCCCGTTCCAGAAGGGCGGGGCCGGGCTTGAAGATAGACGCAGGTCTAATCTTGCTTTCGGGTCAATGTTCGCAGACAACGCGTGCAGATGTTAACTTTCAGCCATCTGCCGTCGACCAACAGATGCTTGTGCTGAATGTTCGCACGGAAGATGCGATTGGTTGCTACTTTGGAGTGACTTACATTATGACCGAAAGCTGGACCTTTACCACAAACATCACATTTTGCCATGGCTTCACCTCAAATAGTTCAACGACGAAGCTATGATACCACAAAGAACGAAAGACGCAACCGGAAGGAGGAATATATGGAAGAGACAGTGAAGCCTCGTGGTAGAATTGAGGTTTCTCCGGCAGCGATTGCCTCGGTTGTCAGCGAAGCGGTACAGACGTGCTATGGTGTTGTGGGGACTGTGCCCAAGAACCTCGCTACCAGTCTGGCCGATTGGCTTTCTGATGAGCGTAAGCGCGGCGTGGAGGTTCAGGTGCGCAATGGGTGCATCGTCATCGATGTCTATGTCGTGGTAGAATATGGAACACGAATCGCCACCGTTGCTGAGAGCGTCAAGCAGGTTGTTCGCTACCAGGTTGAGACTGCATTGGAGATGCCGGTGGAAGCCGTCAATGTCCATGTTCAGGCGCTTCGTATCAGTAGTGTGGATTAGGGAGGCGAGACAGCGTGTCTAAGAAGGAGCAATCCTATACGACTCTAGATGGTCAACAGTTCAAGCAACTGGTTGGCGCGGCGCTCTCCTGGCTGCGCCAGCACCAGGACGCCATCAATGCGCTCAATGTATTTCCTGTGCCCGATGGCGATACGGGTACCAATATGACGTTGACCATGACTTCTGCCTGGAATGAGATTGAGCCGCTGCGGGATCAGGAGATTGGCGAGATTGCGGGGAAAGTGGCGCATGGCGCGTTGATGGGCGCGCGCGGTAACTCGGGAGTGATTCTTTCTCAGATTCTGCGTGGTTTTGCGCGGGGCCTCGATCACAAAGCGGAGATGACGGTACCTGATCTGGCTATCGCAATGCAGCAGGCCGCCGATACTGCTTATAAGGGTGTGGTCAAACCGGTCGAAGGCACTATTCTCACTGTGATTCGTGAGGTCGCTGAAGAAGCTGCTGCTGCACGTGAAACCGAGGATATCCCAGCGGCCTTTGCACGCCTGTTACAGCGCGCCAAGGCTGCGGAAGCACGCACGCCTGCTCTCCTGCCGGTTTTGCGGCAGGCTGGGGTGGTTGATTCCGGCGGCCAGGGGTTGGTGGTGATTCTGGAAGGGATGTGGCGTTCTATGTCAGGGTTACCGGTGGCAGAGAATGAACGGATGGCAAAAGTGGTCGATTTAGCGGCTATGCCGACAAACCCCCATCCTGATGGGGAACTGCAATTTGACAGTGCTTACCCTTATGACGTGCAGTTCATCGTCGTCGGACATGGCATGAATGTGGAGGAGATCCGCGCCACGATTGAGTCGATGGGGGACTGCCCCCTGGTCGTGGGGGACTCTCACACGATTAAGGTGCATGTGCATGTGCCTGACCCAGGGGTGCCTATCAGCTATGGGGCAAAGTGCGGGGCATTGCGTGATGTTGTGGTTGAGGACATGCAGGCACAGTATCAAGAATTTATCTCCGGGCGGGACGAGCACCCGGTGATTGGCCCCGGCTTCCAGATGCCGATTGCACTCGTGGAAGAGGAACCGCAGGTTATTGGTGTCGTGGCGGTAGCTGCCGGGCAAGGCATGATGAAGGTTTTCAAGAGCCTGGGAGCAACGGCCGTAGTGCAGGGCGGGCAGACTATGAACCCCAGCACGGCCGATATTCTGGATGCTATTAACAGTCTTTCTACAGATAAGGTCATTGTCTTACCCAATAACAAGAATATCATCATGGCGGCACAGCAGGCTGCGGCGATGAGTGATCGAGAAATAGCGGTCGTGCCAACCAAGAGTGTTCCGCAGGGGGTGGGGGCACTTCTTGCCCTGGATCAACAGGCCACGTTGGATGGCAATGTGAATGCCATGGTTCAGGCAGTCAAAGAAGTGATTACCGGTGAGGTCACCTGGGCCGTGCGCGATGTCGAATTGAACGGCCTGGCCGTGCAGGAGGGAGATTTTATCGGGCTGTTGAATGGGGATCTGGTAGCTACAGCGGAATCGTTCGATGAGGCCGTGCAGAAGACTTTAGCGAAAGTGGATTTCACCGATCGAGAGTTGGTGACCCTGTATTACGGCGAGGATGTCAAGGAGACGGAGGCCGCATCATTGGCGGAGGCCTTAGGGGAAAGCTACCCGGAGGTAGAATTCGAAGTTGTTTACGGTGGACAGCCGCATTACCCTTATCTGATTTCGATCGAGTGACGCGGTCTTTTTTATTTTTCTTGGTAGAATCGTGGGATGAAAACTGGAAAATGGAGGAGCGGCAGTGAATCAAGTTCAACTCATCACTGACGGCACGGCTTATTTGTCTGCCGCACGGCTGCGTGACCTGGGCATTATTTCGTTGCCCATTGTTGCGCAAGCTGGCGATCGAACTTTTGTCTATGATCAGCAGACAGATGGGCATGTGGAATTATTGCGCGAGCTGGCGCGTGACCGTGTGCCGGTGAATATTGTAGGTCCTTCCCCGGATGATTTCCGAGCGGTGTTTAGGCGCACGCTTTACCATACGAACAAGATGCTGGTGATTCTTTCTTCCAGCTATTTGAGTCCGGTCATGCATAATGCGCGTGTCGCAGCCCGAGATTTCATGGGGCGCTGCGATATCACGATTTTGGATTCACAGACGGTTTCTGTGGGGCTGGGGCTGCTTGTGGAGCGTGCGGGGGAGCTTCTACAAGAGGAGCACCTTCCTATGTCCGAAGTCGTGCGCTCTGTGCGGGGAATGATCCCGCATATCTACGTAGTGATGATCACCCACACGTTGGATTATCTGTATCGCAGTAAGAAGCTCAGTGCAACGCAGGCTCTTCTGGGCTCGATGTTGAATATTCATCCTTACCTGGTGATCGAGGATGGCGATGTCAACCCACTCGAGAAGAGCCGGGCACCGGAGAAAGCGCTGGATAAGCTGGTTGAGTTCGCTTCAGAGTTCACCCATATCCAGAAACTAGTGATTTTTCAAAGCGCCGGGGAGGAACTTATCGAAGAAGCGGTTACGCTGCGCAACCGCCTCGAGCAGACTCTGGAACAGCACGATTTTCCCACGATTACGTATGACCCTATTGTCGCTTCGCACATTGGCCCTGATGGCTTAGGGATGGTCATCTATGAGGGTACCTGGCGTTAGCGGGAATGGGGCAACGTATTCGCATTATTACCGACTCCCTCTCTGATATTCCGTCGGAGATAGCGCGGAACCTGGGAATCAAGGTTGTTCCCATTTACCTGTTTGTCAATGGTAAGAGTTATTGTGATGATGGCACCTTGGATCACAACTGGTTTTATGCCAGTTTGACCCAAGGGCGAGGATTGCCCCAAACGGCGGCCCCGCCTGCTCAGGAAATCTTCCGGGCCTATCAGAGCCTGGTTGAGGAGGGTGCCGAGCAGATCATTGGCCTGTTTATGGCCTCGCATTTGAGCAGCCTGGTGACCAATGCCCGCCTGGCAGCTCAGGAACTTCAGGGGGCCAGCGTCCATATTTTTGAGACCGGGCAGGTTTCGATGGGCATTGGCTGGATGGCGATTGCCGCGGCGGAAGCCGCGCAGTGCGGGGCAACAGTCGCGGAGATCGAAACACTGGTGACCGACCTGCGCAAGCGTACGATGGTGATCGGTGTTCTAAGTTCGTTGGAACATTTGCGCCGCGGTGGGCGCATTGGATGGGCGCAGGCCACGTTTGGCGATATGTTGCAGATCAAGCCGTTGATCATCTTTCGAGAGGGTGAGGCACGGCTGCTGGGTCAGGTTCGTACGTATCACCGCGCTCTGCACTGGCTGGTAGACTGGGTGGCCGGAGTCGCGCCGCTGGAACGGCTGGCCTTTCTGCACAGCCATCTTGACCCTGCGATTGTGACGCAGTTGTGTGCTGATTTTTCGCCGTATGTGCCGGATGCGGAGGTCCTGCTGGTCGAAGTGGGACCTATATTTAGCACGCACGTCGGTCCAAATGGTGTTGGTGTAGCATTGATCCGGGCTTGACGTGCGAGCCTGTTTGAGGGTAACCTCAACGAGATAGGGAGATAGGATGGGCGACCCTTTAGAGACGTTGCGTAAGATCCTTGCATTGGAAGAAAAGGATTATGGTTTCCAGGATAAAGCGGTAGCGGGCGGCCTGGCGCGCTATGTGGCTACGTGGCGTAAACAGGCCGCGCAGTTTTACGGCGAGTCTGCCGGCCCCTGGATTGAAGATGTGGCCGTACGGCTGGAGGCTTACAGCTCGCTTCAGCCGGATGCACGCCAACAAGCGCTGCAGATACTCAAAGAAGTTGTGCAGTCTCCACCTTCTGTGGCGACGGGGGAGCCGTCTTCAATGCCGGCGCCGGCACCTGTTCCTGCTCCTCAGGAGCAGGAACCCTCACCGAAGGCGGGAGAAGGCCTGCGCGCTTCCGTGACTCTGCTCTCCGGGGTGGGGCAGCGGCGCGCTGAGCTTTTGGGTAAGTTGGGGGTCAACACAATCGGTGACTTTTTGTACTTTTACCCCCGACGTTACGAGGACTATTCACAGCTCAGGACCATCGATCATTTGGTCTATGGGGAGACCGCCAGCGTCATTGGCACCGTCTGGGAGGCTGGCGGACGTCAGACCCGGGGTGGAATGTATCTGTTCCGGGCGATCCTCTCCGATAATACGGGAACGCTCGAGGTGACCTGGTTCAACCAACGCTACCTTGAGGACCGCATCAAGCCGGGTATGCAGCTTGTGGTGAGCGGCAAGATTGAGGAGTACCTGGGGCGGCTGACGATGAATTCCCCCGAGTGGGAATTGGTAGGACGCAGTGACCTTGAGACGGCGCGGATCGTGCCGATTTACCCACTGACCGAAGGGTTGACGCAGCGCTGGCTGCGGCAAACGTTGCGGCAGGCACTTTCTGCCTGGGCTTATCGTCTGGTCGATCCCCTACCGGAGACGCTGCGTAAGGCGTATGATCTGTTGCCGCTGGGCCGGGCCCTATGGGGGATCCATTTTCCCGACAGCTTTGACCATCTTCGGGCGGCGCAACGGCGGCTGGCCTTCGAAGAAGCACTGTACCTGCAGTTGGGATTACTGCAGCAGAAGCTCCAATGGCGCTCACAGCCCGGCCGTGCGATTCAGGCACCCGAGGGATATCTGGAGTCCTTGCTGGAGGCGCTGCCCTATGCGCTGACCGGCGCTCAACGGCGGTCGCTGGACGAGATGCTGCAGGATATGGCTACCGGCAACCCGATGAACCGCTTGCTCCAGGGAGACGTGGGCTCCGGTAAGACGGTTGTGGCAGCGCTGTTGATGGCGGTCACGGCTGTGACGGGGGGACAGTCGGCATTAATGGCTCCCACAGAAATTCTATCCGAACAGCATTACAAGAGTCTCAGCCGCCTCTTTGCGGCTTTCCCCGCATCTGAAGGCAACTCGAATCTGGCGGGGGCGCTGCGGGTGCTGACCGGCAGTACGCCGACGGCAGAGCGGGAGGAGATTTATGCCGGCCTGGCCGACGGCTCAGTGAAAGTCGTGGTCGGGACCCACGCGTTGATTCAAGAGAGCGTGGTTTTCAAAGAGTTGGCGTTGGTTGTCATCGACGAACAGCATCGGTTCGGTGTGGAGCAGCGGGCAGCGCTGCGGCAGAAAGGTTACAATCCCCATCTGCTGGTGATGACGGCGACGCCGATCCCCCGCTCCCTGGAACTCACGGTCTGGGGAAATCTGGATGCTTCGGTGCTGGACGAGATGCCGCCGGGACGCCAGGAAATTGATACCTGTGTCTTGTATCCGAATGAGCGCGAACGTGCCTATACCTTCCTGCGGCACCAGGTAGCAGAAGGACATCAGGGCTATGTCATTTATCCGCTGGTGGAAGCGTCGGAGAAGATTGACGCCCGCTCCGCCGTCGAAGAGCATGAACGTTTGCAGAAAGAGGTCTTCCCGGACCTGAAGCTAGGGCTGCTGCATGGCCGACTGCGCTCTGAGGAGAAAGAAGCGATCATGTCAGGCTTTGTCCGCGGGGAGTATGACGTTCTGGTCGCGACGTCGGTGGTAGAAGTGGGGATTGATGTCCCGAATGCAACGGTAATGTTGATTGAAAGTGCCGACCGCTTTGGACTGTCTCAGCTGCACCAGTTCCGGGGACGCGTGGGCCGGGGGGAGTACAAGTCTTACTGCCTCCTGTCGGCAGAGAACGCCTCTGAGGAGGCTACCGAGCGTCTCAAGGCTGTGGAAGCGACCAATGATGGCTTTGTGCTGGCACAGAAGGATCTGGAGATGCGGGGTCCCGGTGAGTTTTTGGGGACACGACAGAGTGGCTTCCTGGAGCTGCCTATGATCTCGCTGGCGGATATTCGTCTGCTTCACGCAGTGCGGGAAGCTGCCGAACGGGTGCTCCAGCACGACCCTGATCTGGCGCTCCCTGAGCATCGTGAGATGGCGCGACACTTAGGCGATTTCTGGGGTATGACAGGAGATCCTTCGTAAGATGACACGTATTGCTATTTATCCCGGTTCTTTCGATCCGATTCACTATGGGCACGTCGATATTGCGCAGCGGGCGGCGGCGTTGTTCGATCGCCTGGTCGTTGCCGTGTATGATCGCCCCAGCAAGCGGGTGCTTTTCTCCGCGGAGGAGCGTGTGGCGCTTGCCTGTGAGGCTTTTGCCGCCATTCCCAATATCGAGGTCAGGCCTTACAGCGGCCTGACGACGGCATTTGCGGAGGCTCTTGGAGCGAAGGTGCTGGTGCGTGGGCTGCGGGTTGTCTCCGATTTCGAGCTTGAGTACCAGATGGCGCTCACCAATAATGAGCTTGCCCCAGGTATCGAGACGATTTGTCTGATGACGCGCAAGGATCATGCTTTCCTTACGGCCAGCATTGTCAAGGAGATCTTTCTGCTGGGGGGTAATCTCTCAACGATGGTGCCCCGGCACGTATATCAAGCTCTGGCCGATAAGCGGGATTCTCTGGCTTCTTTGGGGAGTGCTGTGCCTATTGTCTCTTTGCGGGACTGAAAGAGATGGTTTTGTGGTGGCGGTCCTGGTGAAACGTGACTTTTGATTAGCTATCGTGTAATGCAGGCAGGAGGCAGCGATGGACATTGAATTCCTGATCCAACGGCTGGAAAAATATGTTCTAGAAGAGTGCCCCAAAATCCCTCTTTCGGGGAATCGTGCTATCAGTGAGGAAGAACTGCGCACGCAGATTGGGCAGATTCGCGATTCGATCCCTGAAGAGGTGCCCCGAGCGCGCCGGATTGTCAAGCAGCAGGAGGAAATCCTGATACAGGCGCGCCACGAGGCTGAAAAGATCATCGCTGAAGCTCAGGTTGAGGCGAAGGATTTGATCGGTGAGCATCGTATTGTCCAGGAGGCTAAACAGCAAGCAGCGCTGATCCGGCAGCAGGCCGAACAGGATGTCAGGGCTCTGCGTGCGGAGGCTGATGAGTACGTCTTCGACATGTTGAGCCAGTTGCAGGAGGAGCTCTCCCGCTCTCAGCGGGTTGTCGAGAATGGCCTGCGCAAGTTGGAGGCCGACCGCGAGCGGCGTAAACAGGGATAGTAGTCACGCGTGGTTTGACAGCAGGTGACTTAGCCGTATAATATGAACCTATGCTGCCCGGTGGGCGGTGTAAAGGACTATATTGCTACAAGGAGTGAATTAGAGAGATGCCAGCGGTACCGAAGCGTAAAATTACCAGTCGCCGACGCAATAATCGGCGTGCTCAAACCTTTGCTGCCCCGACTTTACCTGCTCTCGTGGCTTGCCCCGATTGCGGCGAGATGATTCGGCCTTATCACGTTTGTCCAAACTGTGGAAGCTATCGTCGGGAGAAAGTTCTGACCATCAAGAAGGACTGATTGTGCATTGGGATTATGCCCTTAGATTCAGTGCAGTGCGCACTCCGGCACATCGAAGTGCGCACTATAGTTCTTAGGCCTGACCCCACAAAGGTGCGACGTTTTTTTTGTAAAGGAGATTCCTCATGGAAGCCTATGAAGCGATTCCCGGTAAAATTACAGTAGAGCCTGGCGTGTTGGAAACCATTGCCCGACTGACGGCAGATGGCATCCCCGGCGTGGCGAAGATCGCGGAGAAGACGGATGTGGAGCGCTTCCTGGGGATCGGCGGGCGATCGGTAGAGGTCAAGGTTGCTGAAGGCCACGTGGTGGTCGAACTGCATATTATTGCCGATCCCGGGATCAGCCTGCTGAGGTTGGGGCAGTCCGTCCAACTGGAGACGACGCGTGCCATTCAGAAGATGATTGGGATGCCGGTCGATGCGGTGAATGTCTATATTGAGGATGTCGCTTTCCCTAAGACGGGGGAGAGCCCCGCGCCCGAGCTGTAGCAGCCGGGCGAATGTGTTGGGTCACGGTTGGGATGGATGTAATCAGGATTTTTACAGATGAAGGGTGAACGCCGGCAGGCCCGTCAGATGGCCTTGCAGTGTCTTTTTGAAATTGATGCGGTATCCCATCCGATTGATTGGGTACTGCAGAATTGTTATGAACGTGAGGAGGACCTTTCTCCTGAAGCCGAGGAGTACTGCCGGGTATTGGTTGCCGGTGTAGTCCGCTCTTGCGAAACCCTGGATGCGTACATCCAGAAGTATGCACCTGAATGGCCCCTCGAACAGGTTGCTCTGGTAGACCGCAATGTCTTGCGGATTGCGCTCTATGAGTTCACCGCGGGAAAAATCCCCACCAAGGTTGCGATCAATGAGGCGGTGGAGCTGGCCAAGCTTTTTGGCTCTGACAGCGCTCCGCGTTTTGTGAATGGTGTCCTGGGCGCTCTGGCTCCCCTGCGCAAAGAGATTGCAGTGGTATTGCTGGAGCATGAGGGCAAGCAGCCCTGAGAGGGGCAAGATAGGCTGGATCAGGAAAGACGGCACCTTCCGATGTGAGGATTGGCGCCGCTTTTGTTTATAAATTCACTTGTTTGCAGCCGAAAGTTATATTAGGATAGTAACGGCGTTTCTTGGTCGATTTGTGGAAAGGCCGTTTTTTTATCCAAATCCTTTGAAAGGAGCTGAGCTGTATGGAGAAAATTCGGGTTCTTATCATGGGCGCTGCCGGGCGCGACTTCCATAACTTCAACGTTTACTTCCGCGATAACGCGGCGTATGAGGTTGTGGCGTTTACTGCTACCCAAATCCCCAATATTGAAGGGCGCATCTATCCGGCAGAACTGGCCGGTAAGCTGTACCCCGCCGGCATTCCTATTTACCCTGAGGGAGACCTCCCCAAGCTGATCTGCGAACACAACGTCAACCAGGTCGTCTTTGCCTATTCGGACGTGCCCCATGAGTACGTCATGCATAAGGCTTCCCTGGTGAACGCTCTGGGAGCGGATTTCCGCCTGATGGGGGGCGCATCCACCATGGTGAAGAGCGTCAAGCCTGTGGTCGCAGTCTGTGCTGTCCGCACCGGTTCCGGTAAGTCCCAGACGACCCGCTATGTCTGCAACTTGCTTCAGCAAATGGGCAAGAAGGTGGTGGCGATTCGTCACCCCATGCCCTACGGCGATCTGGTCAAGCAGGCCGTCCAGCGTTTTGCCACGTACAGCGATCTGGACAAGCATGAGTGCACCATCGAGGAACGCGAGGAGTACGAGCCGCATATCGATCGCGGCGTGATCGTTTACGCTGGTGTCGATTATGAGAAGATCCTGCGCGAGGCGGAGAAGGAAGCGGATGTCATTGTGTGGGATGGCGGCAATAACGACATCCCGTTCTATACGCCGGACCTGTGGATCGCAGTAGCAGATCCGCACCGCCCCGGCCATGAAGTCACCTATTATCCGGGTGAGACCAACGTCCGTGCTGCGGATGTGATCGTCATCAACAAGGTCGATACTGCGGATTACAAGAATGTGTTGAAGGTGCGTGAGTCCATCAGGGCTATCAATCCGGATGCCATCTTTGTCGAGGCGGCTTCACCGCTCTTTGTCGATCATCCCGAGAAGATCTTCGGCAAGCGTGTTTTGGTGATCGAGGACGGCCCCACGCTGACGCACGGTGGAATGCAGTACGGTGCAGGCTACGTGGCTGCTCAGCGTTTCGGTGCTGCCGAGATCATCGACCCGCGGCCTTACGCGGTGGCCTCCATCACGGCGACCTATGAGAAGTACCCGGGCACCGGCATTATCCTGCCGGCGATGGGTTACAGTCATGAGCAGATCCGTGACCTTGAGGCAACCATCAACAACACGCCCTGCGATCTGGTGGTCGTGGGGACGCCCATCGACCTCACCCGCGTTTTGAAGAGCCGCCATCCGATGGAACGCGTGCGCTATGAACTTCAGGTAATCGGTCAGCCGAGCCTCGAGGAGATTATCGCCGCGCGTTTCAAGTAGCGCGTCTGTTTCCGAAATGCACCGGGCGGGGATGATTTTCCCCGCCCGGTTTTGTTAAGCCGGCGCGGGCTGGAAGACCGCGCTCCCAGGGCTATTTAGAGACAAAGGGGTTGTCGCAGATCCAGAAACGCCAGGGTCGCAGCTTGGCCTCTTCGTCGGTCCCCGGAGGGCGCACACGTGGGCCGCAGGCAATGGCTTCATCGGGCAGAGGGGCACATGGTTCGATGAAGAGACGGGGATGGGTGCACAGATCTACATCGTTCAATGTGCCGTCAATGGCCAGCGCCTGTGCCAGACGAGCCGGGCCATTGGTCAACTGGCCGTAGGGCTGCCCATGCCGCTGCTGCCGCATGCGTTCTACTCCTTCTTCCGGCTCCAACGCACGGATCAGCACCGCACCGGGCGGCATTTCCGCATGGGCAACGACGTTGAACATCCAGTACATGCCGTAGATGAAATAGACATAAGCGTGTCCCGGCGGACCGAACATGGGGCGATTCCGGGAGGTGACCCCTCGGTAGGCGTGGGAGGGCATATCATCTGCCCCGCCATAGGCCTCTGCTTCGACGATGCGTCCGGCCAGCCGCTGACCGTCTTCTGTGATACGCACCAGCCGCTGGCCCAAGAGGGCTCGCGCGGCGCTGATTGGTGTCTGGGTATAAAAAGTGTAGGGTTGACGTTCCAAGGGGTTGACTTTTCCTTACTTTTGCAGTATGTTTATTGTAACCTGTTCTCGTCAGAGAGCAAAAGGGAGGAGTGCAGTTGTTATGGTGGGGGACGAGTTTTTCCAGGACTACGATACTGCTCCGCAGGCGTCTAAAAAGAAGTCCTCTGCGTCGTCTCTGGAGGGCGGTTTCCTGGGGACGCTGAAGGCCTGGCAGCGTTTTATCCTGTCGGTCTTTGTGTTTCTGGATGTGGCCATCATTGGCTTGTTGTTCCTGGTCATGTTGGGGCGGATGAGTTTCGGCTAACCCGCCGTCGGTGATGTGATGCAGCGCGCCCACCTGTAAAAAGGTGGGCGCTTTTTGTAGCCGTGATATCCTTATCGTGCAGGCTGGAAGCCCGCGGTCCCAGGGCTGCGCTCTACGCGATCAATTTGCGGGTAAGCTGCTGCAGGTTGGCGGTTAAGGCCGAGGTAGGTATGCCAAGCACCAACGGATTGCCGGTGTGAATCGCTTTGATCTGCTGCGCCTCATGAGCGAGCCGCACCTCAATCGGCATGTTCAGCGCACGCTGGAGCATCTCGGCGGGTGGGTGTGGCCCCGGCGTGATCGTGTTGAGCACCAAAAGCAATCTGTCCTGGTAGGGCTTCAGCAACTGGGCAGTCTGGCGTGTGGTCTGGATGCTGGGTAGATCGTCGCCGCTTACCAGGACAATGCGCTGGGCTTCCTCGAGGAAAAGCTGCGCTGTTTGTGTCAACGTGGGCGGCATATCTACAACAATGAATTGGGTAGTTCGGCGCAGCTTGTCCAGAAGCGCCTTGCTCTCCTGATGGGACAGGCCCTCGTCTTGCACGGGGACAAGAGGTGCCGGCAGCAGCTTGAGCCCGGAGGTGTGCTCCTGAAGCAGCTCTGCAACAGTCGTGCCGCTTTTGAACTGTCCCCAGTGCGTGCGGACTTTGAGTCCCAGGTGCGCGGCACAGTGGCCTGAGTTCGGCGAGAGGTCGACCAACACCGTCGGTTTGATCTGCTGCATGAGCAGCGCCAGGTTGACGGCTAGGGTGGTGGTGCCAACCCCACCGCGCAGACTGAGGATCGGGAAGAGGGCTGCCCCTTCTTGCTTTTTGTTGGCTCCGAGCAGGACATTAACCTGTTCCAACAGGGTTTCGACGTCCACCGGTTTTGACATGTGCAGATCGGCGCCGGCTTCCATCGCTGCAATCTTGTCGACAGGCTGTCCGCGGGCGGTCAGGATGATAATGGGGAGGTCTGCAATGCGGGCATTGGCGCGGATACGGCCTACCACTTCGTAGCCGGTCATCTCCGGCATCATCACATCGATGATTGCCAGATCCGGATGTTCGGATACGGCTTTTTCCAGGCCCTCTTTACCGTTGGTGCTCAGGGTGACGTCATGATGGCCACGCTCATGAAGGATCACGCGCAGCATTTCTAACGTATCTCGACTGTCATCAATCACTAGGATCCGCGCCATGGTCTTTCTCCTTACCCAATCAAGAGAACACTCTTAGATGGTATCTATACCCAAAAAGCTGATCTTCGTCTTGTTGATCAGGGCTGCTGCACCTTGGTAATTGATCTCCGGGCGGTTGGTGATGTGAGCTGTCACATCCAGCAACGTCAGGAAGCTCTCTGTCTGCGAACTCAGCAGCACGCGCGGATCGACCCGCCCCGGCAGCCGCAGATAGCCGTTCAACGTGAAGAAAGGGACGGTCAGGAAGACGGGTGTGAGTTTGGGGCCCAGATAGCTGCCATATTTCTGATCCCTGCGCAGCGCGTCATTCTCATGCATCGCCAGCGCGAAGGTCAGTTCTGCTTTGATGAGGGTCACCGACGGGTAGTTGGCCAGGATCTCGGCCGGACGTTCGATGGGGGAGATGTAGGCACTTTCGACGATCAGGTAGGAGTTGGTCGTGTCATAGATCACATCCCCCAATGACTTCTGCCGGGCGTCGTAGGTACCTGACAGGCGGCAGCCATGGGAGAAAAACTCGGCCATAACTTGTTGTGCTTGCTGATGGTGTGCTTCCATGTTTATCCTCCAGAAGCTGTTCCCACAGGCAGCGACGGCTTCAGTCTCGCGGTCTTATTCAGGGTTGGGCGACATTCCAGGTAAAGGAACGTGCCCCCTCGGATTTTCCAATGACGGTGTAACCCGGCTCGGCAACGCTGCCGGTTCGCCGGACGATATCGATTTTCCAGGTGCAGGTGCGCTCTTTTACTTCTGCCGGCGGGAAATTCTCTTCAGGAACGCGCCAGCTCGTGGCCCGCACATAGGCGTACGTCGTCACTGGCGTCCCCCCGGCGGTTGGAGCTGTAAATTCTACACGAGAGTATTCCTGCTCTTCTAAAATGCCTGTAGCAGCCCACTGCAGGACGATG
>JAVEWB010000015.1:3729-16687 GCA_034004765.1 Anaerolineae bacterium | reverse complement strand
CACTGCTATGGAGAGCGCCGAGAAATTCTTTCTCGGCGCTCTTTGTGTTTTACGCGGTGAAACTCCGAGGGCTGCTCAGGCCTGCGCCTCGAGCACCTCGACGGTGTCGCCGTCCGCGACCTCACCCGGCTCCAGGACTTTGACGAAAATGCCCTCTTTCGGCATGACGCAGTCGCCGGCCAGTGTGTAGATGGCGCAGTGGTCATGGCAGATTTTGCCGATTTGCGTGACCTCGACGAGCGCCGTACCCAGGCGCATCTGCGTGCCGATGGGGAGCGTGAAGAGTTCCAGCCCCTCCGTGGTGATGTTTTCCGCAAAGCTGCCCTGTTTGACGTTGAGCCCCTTGGCGCGCATCTTCTCGATCGATTCCCACGCCAGCAGGGAGACCTGGCGGTGCCAGTTCGCAGCGTGGGCGTCGCCCTCGAGCCCCCAATCGACGCGCAGGACCCCTTTGCCGACGGGCTTCTTCACCATGCCCTTCTTTTCGCTGGTGCAGACTGCAAGTACTTTACCCTTCATCTAATGCCTCCAAGACGATATCGCCGCTTTTGCCGCCGTGCTTTTCGATCAGGCGTATGTTCTGGATGTGCATGCCACGATCCACGGCCTTGCCCATGTCGTAGATGGTCAGTGCGGCGATACTGACCGCGGTGAGCGCTTCCATCTCTACCCCCGTCACCCCGTGGCAGCGCACGCGGGCGACGATCTTGACGAGGGAGCGGCTTTCGTCGAATGCGAAGTCGATCTCCGCGCGGGTGATAGGGAGGGGATGGCAGAGGGGAATCAATTCGGGGGTGCGTTTGGCCGCCATAATGCCGGCCACCCGCGCCACGGCCAGCACGTCCCCTTTGGCGATGACGCCGCTCTGGATGAGCGCCAGGGTCTCCGGCTGCATCTGCACTTCTCCGGCGGCGATGGCCTCCCGTGTCGTAGGCTGCTTGGCGCTCACGTCGACCATGCGCGCCGCGCCCTTTTCATCGATATGGGTTAGTTGATCCATTGAGCCTGCCTCCTCGGTTACCCGCCGACCCGGGACATCGGGAGCGCGCATTCCGGCACGAGCTGTTCGCTCAGATGATGGCCCTTGGGCTTGGCCAGGATCGCCTGCCTGAAGATCTCTCGCAGTGCTTCGTCATCCGCACCCTCGCGGAGCGGGGTGCGCAGGTCGATGCTGTGATTTGACATCAGGCAGGGAAGAATACTGCCGTCGGCGGTCAGGCGCAGACGGTTGCAGGCGTAGCAGAAGTGCTCGGTGATGGCACTGATGAAGCCTAATGTGCCCTGAGCGCCGGGTAACTGGTAGTAGCGCGCCGGCCCGATGCCGGAGCTGGCGCGGACCGGCGTCAGGGTGCCGAGAGCTTCCTCGACCCGGGCACGGATCTCCGTCGAGGGGACCACGCCATCGTTGACCCAGTGCGTTCCTTCGCCCAGCGGCATGACCTCGATGAAGCGGACGTGCCAGTCGGGTTGCAGCGTGAGGCGGGCCAGGTCCACGACCTCGTCGTCGTTGAGTCCGCGCACGACGACGGAGTTGACCTTGACCGGGGAGATCCCGGCTTGCAGCGCGGCTTCCCGACCTCGGAGCACCTGGTCGAGGCTGCCCAGCCGGGTGACCTTCTGGAAGCGCTCCGGTTTGAGCGTGTCCAGGCTGAGGTTGATCCGCCGCAGGCCTGCCGCAGCTAAGGGAGCGGCGAAGCGCTCCAACAGCATCCCGTTGGTGGTCATTGCCAGGTCGTCGAGCCCCGGAATCTTTGCTATCTCCGCGACGAGGTCCACGATCCCGGCGCGCACCAGGGGCTCGCCGCCCGTCAGCCGGATGTGGGTGATGCCCATCTCCACGGCCAGGCGTACGATGTGGACGATCTCTTCATAGCGCAGGATCTGCTCGTGCGGGATAAAGGGGACACCTTCTTCCGGCATGCAGTAGAGGCAGCGGAAGTTACAGCGATCGGTAACGGAGACTCTGAGATATTCAATGGGACGTTCGAAGGAATCTCTATAGGACATTTTTGCTCCAACTTTATGGGAAGGGACGGTCCCTTCGCTTGAGTGTAATGTGCATCAAGTTTACCCTATCATTTACATCGGTCAAGGGATAAGTGTCGGGGTTTGGGGTGCTGTTGCGCACAGTCGTTGGCGGGATTTGGGAGGTGGCTCCGCCGCCTCCCAAATCCCGCTTCTGATGTAACATCTGTTGCTTTTTCTGCGAATAATGATACACTGGATGTAACAAGTGTTTCGAACATTGCGGGGTGACCTCATGGAGCTATTGATGTTTTTGTCGCAACTCCCGGCTTCGCCTTCGAGCCTGCGTGTCATGGTCTGGCGGCGGATGAAAGCCGTTGGGGCGGTCGGGTTACAAAACGGTGTATGGGTCCTGCCGAACACTTCCGAACAGGAGCGTTTCCTGCAGGATTTGTTGGATTATGTCACCGGGCAGGGAGCCAGCGGCCAGATCTTTATCGTCCGGCCAGCCAGTGACGCCGTGCAGCAGGATATCCTGGCACGTTTCTGCGCCGATCGCGAGCGGGAATATGACGAATTCAGGGAGCAGTGCCAGGTGCTCCTGGCCGAACTCGAGAAGGAGACCCGCCGGCGAAAGTTCACCTATGCCGAGTTGGAGGAGAACGAACGCGACTTGCAGAAATTGACCGGCTGGCTTCCCAAGATCCAGGCACGTGACTTCTTTGACTGCGGCCGGGCTGAAGCGGCGCTTGCCGACCTGGAAGGATGCCGCCAGGCCTTGGAGACATTTGCCGGTCAGGTTTATGATCAAGAGGGGGTCGAGTCAGAGGAGGAGCCACTTGATTTCGAAGAGGATGATCTTCATTGATGAAAAATAACGCTAAGTTCGGAGAATTTGGAAAGATGGAAGAAACCAATGAAAAAACAACAGAGCGAGTGACAATCCGCCAACTGCCGCGGAATGTTTGGGCCGTTGGATTGGGCAGTTTTTTTATGGATATTTCCAGTGAAATGGTCGTCAACATCATACCGTTGTTCCTGGCCAATGTATTGGGTGTACAAACGAGCATCATTGGCTTAATTGCGGGAATTGCCGAAGCTACAGCCAGCCTTCTGAAGCTGTTCTCTGGGTGGCTTTCGGATAAATTGGGTGGCCGAAAGTGGTTGGCTGTGGCCGGATATGCTTTTTCAGCACTCACTATGCCTTTTTTCTACATTGCGAGCAGTTGGGAATTAATTGCCGGCGTGAGGTGGGTGGATCGGATCGGCAAGGGCATCCGTACTGCGCCAAGAGACGCCTTAGTAGCGGACTCGGTTACAAAAGAGACGCGCGGACTGGCCTTTGGCTTCAGGCGGGCGATGGATAAAGCCGGCGCTATGATGGGGCTGTTCATTGCCGCGGTTGTGGTTTGGATGGCACAGGCGAACGCGCTTGATTTATCCAGATCCACCTTCCAGACCATCGTTTTGTTCAGTCTGGTTCCTGCATTCCTGTCAGTTTTGTCCTTATCGATTGGGGCGAAAGACGTTGCAGTTACGGATCGGCGCGCAGCGCCGAAGTTTTCGCTGCGTGGTATGGGAAAACCCTTCACTATTTTCCTGATCATCGTGAGTATTTTTACCTTGGGGAATTCCTCGGATGGATTCCTGGTGCTTAGGGCGCAAAACTTAGGAATCTCTGTAACGGGCATTTTATTGATGGTGGCGGTCTTTAACTTGGTCACTGCGCTAGTTTCTACTCCGGCGGGTTCGCGTTCGGATCGGGTTGGCAGGCGGCGATTGATCGTCGGAGGCTGGCTGGTTTATGCGGTGATCTATTTTGGCTTTGCCCTGGCCCAACACGCGTGGCAGGTATGGCTGCTATACGTCTCCTACGGACTATATTTTGGCTTGGCTTCTGGGACCGCCACGGCGATGGTTGCCGACCTGGTTCCTGAAGCTATGCGGGGGACTGCTTATGGGACGTATCACGCCGTGATAGGCATGCTGGCATTCCCGGCTTCATTGATCGCCGGCATTCTCTGGGAAGGTATTGGCACCTGGAGTGGATTTGGACCCTCTGCGCCCTTCTTTTTCGGCGGCTCTTTGGCCCTGATCGCTGCCCTGTTGATGGCGTTCTGGATGCCGAAGCTCCCAAATTCTGCTTGAAATTCTGTATAGTGATGATAGCATTTATGGATCATCTGTTCCCGCATCATTTTGGCAACAGGTTTGTCCGCGCTGGCGTGGCGGCGGATGGCGGTGCTTGTTGTGGTCGCCTCTTGGAATATTGTGCGTGGACTCCAGAAAGAGGTTTTGAAGGCCGGGAGTAGTACGTTTATCAGCCAACGACGGCAGGCTGTCAGGCTTGAATTGGTTGTGGAGGGTAAAGGCGAAAAATGCTTCCTACTCAGGAAATAAGTCCGGAGATCCCGCTCATCAGGGCGAAATTTTCCATTCCTCTCCTCCCCTCGGAGTTCGTGCATCGGCACCGGCTGACGGACCGCATTGCCCGAAGCGCCAGGGGGCCGCTGACACTGCTTTCCGCACCTGCGGGCTTTGGAAAGACCAGCCTTCTGGCCGAGTGGGCAAGGGAAAGCGAGGTCTCGGTTGCCTGGCTGACATTGAGCGACGAAGACAACGACCTATCTCGTTTCTTTCGCTATTTCACCGGTGCTCTTCAAGAGATTGTCCCCCAATTCGGTGAAGAGGCCCTGGACTTTTTGCAATCCGCAAAGACCAGCGGGTTGGAGATGGGGCTGACGCTTCTCATCAATGAGATTGCGGGTTTCCAAAACAACATTGTGTTCGTGTTGGATGAATTTCATATGTTGACGGACCCGGTTATTCATCAAAGCCTCAATTTTCTCCTCAAGCATCTGCCCCCCCGACTGCATCTCGTGATCGCGGGGCGAAGCGAGCCAGCTCTGGACATAGCATCTCTGCGGGCAAAGGGGCGGGTCAACGAGTGGGGTGTCAATGAGCTGCGCTTTACCGGTGAAGAGATTTCTCTGTTTTTCAGTCAAGTCATAGGACTTCAACTTCCATCGGAGACGATCCAGGCATTGGAGGAGCGTACCGAAGGGTGGGTCACTGCGCTGCAATTGGCTGCCGTTTCCCTGCGTAACCAATCCGATGTGCTCAGTATGCTGACCGGCTTTCATGGAGATGCCCACTATCTGGTCGATTTTTTGGTGGAAGAGGTGCTATCCCGGCAGCCGGAAGAGGTCCGGCGGTTCCTGCTGTGCAGCTCGATTCTAAATATCCTTTCCGGCCCCTTGTGTGAAGCCGTCGTGGATCCCAATTCTCAACCCGGCTATGGTGCAGCCATGTTGGACCGTATCGAACATGCCAATCTGTTCGTTGCGCCGTTGGATCAGAAGCACGAGTGGTTTCGCTATCATCGGCTGTTCGCGGATTTCCTCCGCCATGTGTTAGGCGAGACCTACGAAGTGGAGATCCCTCTGCTGCATAAGCGAGCTGCGACCTGGTTCGAACAGCATGGCAACCTCGATGAAGCCTTCAGCCATGCGTTGGCGACAGGAGATGGGGAATGGGCGGCCGATTTGATCGAGCGCAATGTCAGCGCTATGATCAGGATGGGCGATATTTTCACACTCAACCACTGGATCGAGAAGTTGCCCAATGTTATTATTCACCAGCACCCACCGCTTGGATTGGCTTATGCCTGGGGGTTGATCGCCGCCTACAAACTGGACAACGCGGGGTTCTGGATCGAGGATACCCAACGGACACTGGATATGTTCGAGGAGCAACAGGGTCAGGAGTTGTACAGGGAGCCCGTGGAGAGCGCTCGATTACGGAGTATACAGGGCGGACTTGCTGTCTGTCGATCCATGTTGGCTTTGATCACGGGGGATGTCCGACAGGCGGCGCAATTTTCGCGGATGGCTTTGGACTATTTGCCGGAAGATAACCCGTTCATTCACAGCCTTTTGGATCTCGAACGCAGCATGTATTTCATTCTGTCGGGGGATACCTCTGCGGCAATCGAGGCACTGCGCAAAACCGCTCGTATCGCCCGCGCTGCGAATAGCCTGTTTGTCCTGGTCGTTGCCACCTGCGAACTGGCAGAGACGCAGGCCATGCAGGGGCACTTGAGCCAGGCATTGGCTACGCTGCAAAAAGCGCAGTTCCTGGCCCTCGGCCCGGATGGAAATCCGCTGCCGCTTGCGGGGATTGTCGATATCGAGGTTGGTGAGATCCTTTATGAACGTGACCGTTTGCAGGAGGCCAGAGAGTCTCTGGAACGAGGGAGGCGGCTCACCGAGAGCTGGTGGTCGCTCAGCAGCCTGGACGGCATGGCTTCGTTGGCTCGCCTGCTGCAAAGCCAGGGGGATATTGACGGTTCGGGGACCCTGATCATGGAAGCTTCTCGCCTTGCCCTGAGTACGGAGTCCAGCCAATGGGATGACGTTTTCACTTCGGCGATTGCCGCCCGCCTGGCCCTGCAGCGGCATGATCTGGCGAACGCTGCTCAGTGGTGGACAAAGATCGGCAACCTTGATGGGGGTGGGGATATTCCGCGAGAGGAGTATCCGTATTATGTCTTCGAGTATCTGCAGCTTACCCGGGCGCGATTCTATCTGGCGGTTGGACAGAATGCGGGCGATGTGCACCAACTGCGCCAGGCTCTAGAGCTTCTGCAAGCCATTCTGCCTGATGTGGAGCGACTCAAACGGGTAACCTCGAAAATCGAAATCCTGGTCCTGCAGGCACTGACGACCTATGCGTTGGGAGAGACGGATCAGGCGGTCAGCACCTTGTTGCGTGCCCTGGCGCTGGGGGAGCCGGAGGATTACCGGCGTGTCTACTTAGATGAAGGGCAGCCCCTGGCAGAGCTTCTACCTCATTGCTGCCGGGTACAACAGGAATCCGGCAGCTATCTCCCTTCCCCTGGTTACATCGAGAGTTTGCTGGAAGCGCTCCGCCCGGCAGACAGTGCAGCCCCTCTCCTTGTCCCTGCCGACGAAAGGCAGGCCGCTCCCATGACTGCCAGGACAGAAGACGGCTTTCCTATTTCCCTCTCGGCCCGTGAGATGGAGGTGCTTTCCTTGATTGCTGCGGGAAAGTCCAACCGAGAGATCGCGGCCGAGTTGTTTCTGGCCTTGAATACCGTCAAGCGCCACGCTTACAATATCTACGCCAAGCTTGGCGTGAACAAACGCACCCACGCTGTTTCCAAAGCCCGCCGGCTAGGGCTGATCCCTTAGCTTTGGGAATGTGATTGCTCCTGAACGCCATCCCGCCAGCCGCGAAGCAGGCGGTAGACCCCTGTTGCCCCGATGATGGGTGCGCCATTGATCGGTAGGCAGGTTGGATAGAAGATAAACGGGTAGCTCTGCGGCCCTCCCAGGCCACCATGATGGCTGACCTGATCCTCGAAACTGCACAACTCTTCTGTCACAGGATCATAAGCTGTGTTGACGATTAAGTCCGGGCAATCAGTAAAGGAACTCTCTCGCTTCAGATGGGCGACCGCGTTGGGGGTATAGGCCTCCAAAGGGTTTCTTCCTTCGTAGGTAGCGTGATCCAAAAAGTAAATGCCCCCTTTGCCCAGGACCATGTCGCCGTTCTCTGCGGACCGAACAAGCACAAAGCCGATGCCGGGATGGGTGGCCAGCCCCAGGATCAATTCCGGGTAGCGGCTCTGAATCTCCTCATAGGTCAGCCGCTGTTTGGAGTCGGCGAAATAGATCAGGCCGGTGCAGCCTGAGGCGAGGACGATCAAATGTGCGTCCTTGATCTCTGCCTGTTCTCGCAGAACCTTTCGGGCATTTCGGTCGGGCCCATATGCTACCAAGCCGTCCTGGGTCTTGCTGCGCAGCGCGGTGCGCAGCACCCGGGCCAAACGCGTGTCGGCGTTGATCGATTCGTTCAGGAAAGAGTTGATCTTATCCCAGGCCTCATTGGTGTTGAGTGAGGCGAAAATCCGGTTGTCGCCGTCGATCAGCCCCCGGATGAGCTGTTCAAGGGTGACGCCATAAGCTGCCCGGAAGGTGGGCCCAATGCTCTGCCCGTGATCCGAGAGCACAATCGTGTGATAAGGGCGCGGCGCATAGGGCAGTGCACGCTCGATGCGGGCGAAGTAACGATCGATTTCCTCCAGTGTCTCGAACGCTTCGGGAGTTTCCATCCCGGCGAAGTGAGCGAGGTCATCGTATTCGGCGTACTGGGCGTAGATTGCGGGGATGCCGCGCAGGATATCGCTGATCACAGTGTAGGTGATGAGGCCTTGTAGGAGGGGACCCATTACAGCGCGGATGAAAGCGTAGAGGGGGGTGCGCGCATTGACGATGTACTTGTCTTTGCGCAGTTTCTGTCGCAAGGCCTGCCACCACTCTTTCACTACCTTGAGGAAGGAACGCGTGACGATCTGGGCGACGACAAAGGGGCTGACCAGGTATAAGTAGATGCCTGGTCCTCTGCCGCGTGTTCGATCCAGCAGTGTAGCGAGGGTAAACAGGCTCTCCGTCGCATCACCCGAGAAGACATTGCCGCGTGAAGCACCGCCGCCGGATAGCAGCCCCTGCCCGTTGCTCAAGCGCGCTTCGATCGCGGCGGCATCCCGTGGATCACCCGACATCATGATCCGGCTTTGGCGGCGATCCCACCAGCGATAGGCCGGCACACCTTCATTGTTGCCCAGCAGGATTCCGGTTTGCATCGCGCCGGTCTGGGCCGTGAAGTCCGTCTCCCAACCGAGGATTTTGTGTGTCCCCGCTTCGAGCCACCGTTCGAGGGTGGGCAGGTGACCCTTCGCCAGGGCGCGTCGGAAAACTCTTTCACCCAATCCATCGATCTCGAGGAAGAGAAACCCCGACACCTCTGTTTTCATCGGTCTGCCATGTCGGTTCATGAGCTGACGCATCACGTAGGTATCGAATTTCGATTCCATGTCGAGGGACAGAAGGCCACCCAGGATCGCGTTCACCGATGCCATGAGCAGGGTGATCCGGCTGCCGGTGCGGAAATCGGCAATGTGGGTCCCCGGGATCAGGTTCCCAACGAGCATGACGACCCCGCCGGTCAGGGCCAGCGTGAGCAAGGGAGAGAGCCAGACCGGCAACCAGCGGAAGAAGTTGATGAAAAGCCACCAGTAGAGCAGCTCTGTGACCACGTAAACGCCGGCAACCCCTATGGCCGCCGATGCTGATTGGATCTGTAGTTCTTCCGACCAGGCGGCCAGGAGCAGCAAGGCGATGATATGAACGACCGGGATGATGAGGTATTGAATAATGTGCCGTCTTGATTTCATGAGGACCTCTTCCTGAGAATCATCATATCTGGTTTTCATGAATTTGAAAATCCCATCTCCCTTCTAAAAATGGCACTTTTATAGCACTTTAGATTCATGACAGCGCATTCCTTTGCTGGTATGTTATAGATAGTTGCGAAAGGAGCGTCATTTTCCAGATCGTGCCGGATGGTGGCGATGAAGCCTGTAAATAGAGGGATTGGGAGATGCAAATCATACTGACGTACCCGCGGCGATCGATTATGAAGCGGTCAGCTCCGGCCTGGCACAATAGAGGCATTGGGTAGGATTGTGTCGATGCCCGGTCTGATTGGTGTTCGCCTTCTAAAATGGTTTGTCGGGAGCATTTCGCATAAGCCCAACCTTACTTCATCTACTGATGAGAGCTCGATGCCGGAAAATGAAGAAGGCGAGACGAACAAATCAAGCCTCCCGGAGGCTAAAGAAACTCAGAGAAAGGAGGAATCGAAGAATAACGAAAGGAGAGCTAGACGGCAAGAATAAACCATTTGGAAGTGTGCGTTGGATCTTTTATCGTGTGTAACTCAACGGCCTGACGATTCTCAGGAGTAAAAATTAAGAGGAGGTTAGATCATGAACTGGGTAACGATCGTGTTAGGTGTGCTTTTGTTCCTTGCACCCTTTGTGACCGGCTACAGCGGCACGCCTTGGGCACTCTGGACGAGCTTGATTCTCGGCGCGGGGATTGCCTTCTTGGGCTACAAGAAATCCTACAAAGCTGCTGCTATTGTTGGCCTGATCGTCTTCCTGGCCCCCTGGGTTTTTGGCTTCGGTGCAGTCGCCGGTGCCGCATTGAGCTGTCGGCTCTTGGGCGGCGCGGTCGTGCTCCTGGCCGGGTACAAAGGCTTTTTCGGACAGGAGAGCACTGAGGCAGGGCGTATACAGCACCAGGGTGCATAGCTGGCGCGACCAGGCTCGGGTGCTCGTGTAAATGGTGGAGCGTTTGCAGTCGGTATTTGAAGTTCCCTGCGACGAAGCCTCACGCGTGGCACTCCTTCGAGAGTGGCTGACGCAACCAACCAGGGGTAGCCTGGCCGCTTCGGGTCAGGGGAGCCATGAGCTTCACAGTGACAGGCCCGGCTTCAACTGACAAAAAAATAAATGAAGCCGGGACTCAGTTTAGAGGGAGGAAGAGAAAACATGGTCGCATTGAATTCCGCTCAGAAGTTCGCGGTTAATCTTGCCGCGGATGTATTGGCACATCATGGCCCTAAGTTGGCTCAGGTTGAAGGGGTGCGCCGTAGCGTGGTCCGCAAGATCGAGAAGAAGATGCTTTCCGGTCTGGAGCGAGATCTGACCGATCCTAACTGCCTGCCCGGCATCGCAGAGGATCGTACCGCGATGGGGCTGGCCATTGTCGGAACTGTCGAGCGTGCGCTGACCGCAAACTGTCTCTCACAGGCCTCGCTGCGGGCGGTGTCCAAGATCCTGATCCAGCAGCTTTTTCTCCAGCAAGGCGAGTCATCCGCTGTCGGAAGTTTTCAGGCGGAACATGGGATACGTCCCCCGAGTTTCCTCGTGTTGAGCCCCGGCAAAGCCTGTAACCTTCATTGCACAGGCTGCTATGCCGATTCCAGCGCTGCCTCTGAGAAGCTCGACTGGAGCACCGTTGATCGTATCATTCTGGAAGCAAAGTCCCTTTGGGGCGTGCGCTTTTTTGTGATCAGTGGCGGCGAACCTTTTGCTTATCGATCCGAAGGCAAAGGTATTTTGGACCTTATCGAAAAACATGCGGACTGTATGTTCATGGCGTACACCAATGGCACGCTCATCGACAGCAAGGTTAGCGAGCGTCTTGCCCAGGCGGGCAACCTGCTCCCGGCTATCTCTGTCGAGGGCTGGCAGGATCACACCGATGCGCGCCGCGGTGCGGGAGTGTTCGATCACGTGTTGTCCACGATGGGGTTGCTCCGTGGCGAGGGTGTGCCCTTCGGCATCTCGCTCACAGCCACGCGCCACAATGTCGAAGAGATCCTCTCAGACGAATTCCTTGGTTTCTTCCAGCAGCATGGGGCCTTATTTGGTTGGATCTTCCAGTACATGCCGATTGGGCGCTCGTTTACCCTCGACCTGATGCCGACCCCTCAACAGCGGGCCTGGATGTGGAACCGGTCATGGGAAGTCATCCGCAATCGGCGCATGTTCCTGGCCGATTTTTGGAACCACGGCACGACCTGCGATGGGTGTTTGTCGGCGGGCGGACATGGGGCCGGCGGCTATTTCTATATCGATTGGAACGGTGCGGTGAGCCCGTGTGTCTTCCTGCCCTACTCGCCGCTGAACATCAAAGAGGTCTACGCCCGCGGCGGAACGTTGAACGCCGTATGGGCTGATCCATTTTTCCGCTCGTTGCGTGACTGGCAGCTCAAATACAAACAGGAGAATGGGAACGGTCTGGCACCTTGTCCAAACCGCGATCACCATTCGGACTTGCAGCGGATGTTGAGGGAACACGAACCTGACCCTATCGATGCAAACGCTGCTGCCGCACTGCTTGACCCGGACTACGTTCAAGGTCTGGCACAGTACGACGCTACCTACCAGTCGTTGACCGGTGACCTTTGGGAGAATCATTACCTGCGCCGCACTCCGGCAAAAGGCATCCTGAGGGACTCCTTGCTGGATACCGTGGGACTCGAAGCCGCTGTT
The DNA here is from genome assembly GCA_034004765.1 of Anaerolineae bacterium. Taxonomy (GTDB): domain Bacteria; phylum Chloroflexota; class Anaerolineae; order B4-G1; family SLSP01; genus JAVEWB01. The sequence continues at coordinate 4,794 of JAVEWB010000015.1, read as the reverse complement.
GCAGATGGACAAAAGATGCCAGCAAAAGTACTGGAGAGTGTGTGATGCTTCGAATTGTGGCGTCCGGTGAAGCTTGGAGGAGGTGAGCGATGAAAAAATGTCTAGCTTTTGTTCTGGGAGGAGGCGGGGCGCGCGGCGCATTGCAAGTAGGCGCACTGCGGGCTTTGCTCGAAGCCGGGATTGTCCCTGATTTGTTGGTGGGGACCTCGATTGGAGCGGTGAATGCCGTCGGTCTGGGGCTGTGGGGCGTCGATCTGGATGGGGTGACCGCATTGGAACAGGCCTGGCAGGCGGGGATTGGCGCGCGCTTGATGGATCCACGCCTCTCCCAGTTGACGCTGCGCACCCTGTTCTACCACCCCGATAAACGCACGCAGCAGCGTGTGGCGAACTTTTTTGCCTTACGGGGAATAACTCATGATCTCTGCTTCAACCAAATTTCTGGGGTCCGGCTGGGTCTGGTTGGGGCTGATCTCGAATCGGGAGAGCCGGTGATTTATGGCGAAGATGCCAGTGATTCGATTGTGGAGGGACTTCTGGCTTCGATCGCGCTGCCTCCCTGGTTCGCACCGATTGAGAAAGACGGACAGACCGTCGTCGATGGGGGCGCACTCAGCAATCTGCCGATCGAGCCTGCTATGAAGATTGGGGCGACTGAGATCATTGCTCTTGACATCGACACTCCAGACAGTATCCCGGGAAATGCTCTGGCATTCTTCCAGGCCATGGGACATTATATGTTTGCCCTGAGCCGGCGGCACATCCATTTGGAGACTGCTTTGGCGGAGGCGCAAGGCGTGCCGGTCTATCGGATCGAGCTGAAAGTGCCTGCATCGATCCCGACCTGGGATTTCCGCAGTTCCCGGCCCTTGATCCGGATCGGCTATGAGATTGCCAGCGAAAAAATTTCTACCTGGATGAAGTTGAGCCAACCGGCGCCCATCTTATTACCACGGGACATGGAGAAGCAGCCTGCTATGGAACCTGTCTAGAAGAAAGGGTGACCTCATCCCGTCCGGTGAGACTGCAGAGACTTTTCATATCCTGCAAAGGGGTTCAACTCCC
>JAVEWB010000015.1:0-3629 GCA_034004765.1 Anaerolineae bacterium | reverse complement strand
TCCCCCTGTTCCTGCAGATGGGGCCGTTGCACCTGTGATGGAGTGTGCTAAAATCAACGTTGGTATGGTGTTGGATTAATTAATTAAGTGGAGGTTCACCGATGAGTGAAGCGCAAAAATGGCATGCCTTGCAGGGTGTAGAGGCTTTGCGTGTTCTGGAGTCCGATAAGGACCAGGGACTGACGACGGAAGTGGCCCAGGGGCGTTTGGAGACCTATGGGTACAATGAGCTCAAAGAGCGCCCGCCCATTTCCTTCTGGCAGCGCCTGTGGGAACAGTTGACCGGTTTCATCGTGCTTATCTTGATCGTTGCGGCCATCATCTCTGCGGCGTTGGGGGACTGGATCGAAGCCATTGTGATCATGGCCATCGTGGTCCTTAATGCGGCGGTTGGGATCATTCAGGAGAGCAAGGCCGAAGAGGCTCTGGCGGCGCTGAAGAAGATGGCCGCCCCCGAGGCACACGTGCTCCGGGATGGCCATCGGATCGTGGTGCCCAGCCGCGAGTTGGTCCCCGGCGATATCGTGCTTCTCGAAGCCGGGAACGTGGTGCCGGCGGATCTGCGTCTGCTGGAAAGCATGAACTTGAAGATTGAGGAAGCCTCGCTGACGGGGGAATCGCTGCCGGTGAATAAGCACGCAGAGGAGACCTTGAGCGAAGAAGCCTCGCTGGGAGATCGCCGGAACAGCGCGTACATGAGCACCCTGATCTCCTACGGCCGCGGCACGGGGTTGGTCGTGGCGACCGGCATGCAGACCGAGATTGGGAACATCGCCGAGATGCTGCAGTCCTTCGAGGAGGAGCAGACCCCGCTGCAGCGCAAGTTGGACCAGTTAGGCAAGATGTTGGGGATTGCCAGCCTGATTATCTGTGGATTGGTCTTCCTGGTAGGACTGGTGCGGGACCCCAGCTTTTCCGTCTTGTTAACGGATGGGCTGGCGGCTTACTTCGCTGTGGCAAAGGATACGATTGTCGAACTCTTTATGATCGCGGTCGGGCTGGCGATTGCGGCGGTGCCGGAAGGGCTTGCTGCTATTGTGACCGTTTGTCTGGCGCTGGGGATGCGCGAGATGGTGAATCGCCACGCGCTGATCCGCCGCCTGCCTGCGGTGGAGACGTTGGGATCGGCCACGGTGATCTGCTCCGATAAGACCGGCACGCTCACGCAGAACGAGATGACGGTAGTGCGGGCGTGGGCTGCGGGGCGCGAGTATGAGATCACCGGCAAGGGTTATGAGCCCAAAGGAAATTTCCTGTCGGATAAGGTCGAGGTCAATGTGGAGGACCACCCCGTGCTGGCGCAGACGCTCTGGGCGGGGTTGCTCTGCAACGATGCCGTATTGGAGAAAGACGAGCGCGTGGTCGGTGGATACCGCATGGTCGGCGATCCCACGGAAGGATCACTGGTCGTGGCGGCAGCGAAGGCCGGGTACTGGACCGACCGGTTCACACAGCTTTTCCCGCGGGTCTCGGAGATTCCTTTTGACTCCGACCGCAAGCGGATGACCACCATCCACGACGTACAGAAGGCGGCGGAGGTTCACCCCGATCTTTACCCAACGAATGAAGCCTACTATGCAGCCGTCGTCAAGGGCGCGCCGGATCTGGTGCTGGATCAGTGCGCGATGATGCGCACCGAAGCCGGCCTTGTGCCGCTCACGCCTGCACAGCGTGAGGAGATCATGGGGGCCAATGCAGCGATGGCTTCTCAGGCGCTGCGCGTGCTGGCCGTGGCCTACCGCCCGCTGGCAAGCGTGCCCGAAGAACCCACGCCGGAGGATGTAGAGCGTGATCTGGTCTTTGTGGGGCTGCTGGGCATGATCGATCCTGCCCGTCAGGAGGTCGTCCCGGCGGTGCGCAAGGCGCGCGGTGCAGGGCTGCGCACGATCATGGTCACCGGCGATTACGCCGCGACCGCAGAGGCCATTGGGCGTGAGATCGGCATCCTGCGGCCTGAGGGGCGGGTGATCTCGGGTCAAACGCTCGAGGAAATGAGCGACGAGCAGCTTCAGGAGGAGATCAGCAGCATTGACGTCTTCGCCCGCGTGGCGCCGAACCACAAAGTGCGCATCGTCGAGGCGCTCCGTGCCCGCGATCACGTTGTGGCGATGACCGGTGATGGGGTGAATGACGCCCCGGCCCTCAAACGTGCCGACATCGGCGTGGCGATGGGGATCACCGGCACGGATGTCTCGAAACAGGCCGCGGACATGGTGCTGACAGATGACAACTACGTCTCCATTGTCAGTGCGATCGAGCAGGGGCGGATCATCTATTCGAACATCCGCAAGTTCGTTTACTTCTTGATCTCCTGCAATATGGCGGAGATCGCCATCATCTTCATCGCCACACTGTTGGGCTGGCCCTCGCCGCTGACGGTGATCCAGTTGTTGTGGCTGAACCTGCTGAGCGACGGTGCGCCTGCGCTGGCGCTGGGACTGGAGAAGGGCGATCCGGATATTATGGAGCGCGCGCCGCGTCCGCCCAAGGAGCCGGTGATCAACCGTGATATGATAGCGGGCGTGGTGGTGCAGACGGTGGCCATTACGGCGGCGGTGCTTCTGGCTTACTGGCGCGGCATGACGGCCTTCGCCGCACAGGCCGGGTCGGATCCTACCCGGACGGCGGAGACGATGGCGTTTGTTACGTTGGTGCTCTCGGAGCTGCTGCGGGCCTACACCGCGCGGTCGGAGCGCCTCCCGCTCCTGAAGCTGGGGGTGTTCAGCAACAAGTGGATGCAGTATGCTGTGGGTTTCTCCATCGTGCTGCTGCTGGTCGTGGTCTACGTGCCGTTCCTTCAGCCTATCTTCAACACTATCCCGTTGAATCTGGAGGAGTGGACGCTGATCCTGCCGCTGATTCTGATACCCTCTCTGGCAGCGGAGATGCAGAAGGTGCTGTCCCGGAAGTAAGTATAAGGTGCAACGCACTTTCCGAAGTGCGTTGCACCTGGGTTGGCTATACAAAAGAGGGGCCCTGCTGAGGGTCCCTCTTTTTTTCATTAGCTGTGGTTCTGGGTCAATCGGGACGCGCCCGGGCGACGACGAAGATCTCCACCGGCTCGGTCCGCACTTCGTTGCCAGCCGCATCGAATACCTTGACGTAGAAGCTGTAGGAGCCCGGCCCCTGCAAGGTCCAGTTGACGTTGAACGGCGCGACGCTGCGCACGGCAAAGGGCGTAGGTTGCGGTTGGGGTGGCACTGACGCCGGATCGACGCCTTCCGGTACGACGACTGCTTCGGTTTCCTCCGGCCAGTTCCCCTGGTAGAATTCTACCCGGTTGATGGCATAGTTGTCTTTCACTTCGGCATTGATGTTGACCCACTCGTCGAAGCCGTATTCGTATTCCTGACCCTCCGGCGGGTAGGTAAGATCTACGGCCGGCGGTGTGTTATCGACGGTGAGCTGGATGGCCGCCTGGCGCACGTTCTGGTTATGTTCTACGATTTGAAGCTGGAGCGTGTAGAGCCCATCGTCGAGGCCGGTCGTGTCGAAGTTCTCAAGGACGTTTTGCTCCACCTGGTTGTCGTGATCCGGTCCGATCTGACCCCATTCGGTGGGACTCATGCCCCTGCCGTAGACCAGCCGGTAGAAGGCGAAGTCGCCGCCGCGCGCGTTGCCGACGATGG
>JAVEWB010000304.1:0-3537 GCA_034004765.1 Anaerolineae bacterium | reverse complement strand
CTGGCCTTCAAACCCAATACCGATGACATGCGGGATGCCCCTGCCATCGACATCGTGCGCCACCTGATGAAAGAGGGCGCAACCGTGCGTGCCTACGATCCGGTCGCCATGGACAACGCGGCCCGCATCCTGCCGGACATCGAAATGTGTCATGACGCCTACGAAGTCGCCGAAGGAGCCGATGCGCTCCTCCTGGTCACCGAATGGAACGAGTTCAAGCACCTGGATCTGGCAAAGATCAAACAACTGATGAAGACGCCCATCCTGGTCGATGGTCGGAACGTCTACGATCCCGGAATGGTGAGCACGCAAGGCTTCACGTATCGCGGGATGGGACGCGGCTACGACGGTAGCGGCGTCGGGAAGAAATAAGCTCTACAAACTGGCTGGTGGGAGGTAACCTGTGAATTTGCTGAAGACGAAACTCGACAACGGCCTGACCGTGTTGCTGCGCGAGAGCCACACGGCACCCGTGACCGGCTTCTGGGTCTGGTACCGGGTAGGCAGTCGCAACGAACATCCGGGGATCACCGGGATCTCCCATTGGGTGGAACACATGCTGTTCAAGGGAACCTCCCGCTGGCCAAGGGAAAAGCTGGATCAGGCGGTCGCCCGCGAGGGAGGCATCCTCAATGCCATGACGTGGTACGACTTTACCGCGTATTACGAGACCCTCCCATCCCGTAAAGTCTCCCTCTCGCTGGACATCGAGTCCGATCGCATGGTCAATGCCCTGTTCGACCCTGAGGAGACCGAGTCCGAGCGGACCGTGATCATCAGTGAGCGGCAGGGGCACGAAAACGATCCCCTCTTTCTGCTGGATGAGGCAGTTTCCGCTGCTGCGTATCATGTCCACCCCTATGGGCATGATACCATTGGCGATCTATGCGATCTACGGACCATCACCCGCGACGAACTCTACGCCCACTATCGCACCTATTACGCCCCCAACAACGCCATCATCGCGCTGGCGGGGGACTTCAACTCGGGGGAGATGGAGCGCGTCATCGAGCGCTATTTCGGCGCGCTCGTGTCCGGCCCGGAAATCCCCAAGGTCGAAGCCCAGGAGCCGCCGCAGGAAGAGGAGCGGCGCGTGGTCGTGGAAGGGGACGCCGGCACAGACTACCTGAACATCGTCTACCACACCCCTGCGGCAAAGCATCCGGATATCTTCCCGCTGACCGTCCTGAGCACGATCCTGGCCGGAGGATCCGGCTCGCTGGTGGGGCGCGGCGGCATTAGCAATCGCACCAGCCGCCTCTACCGCGCGCTCGTCGAGACCGAACTCGCCGCAGACATCGACGCCAGCCTGGTCCCCAACGTCGATCCCGGCCTCTATCGGCTGACGGCGACCGTGGCCCCCGATCGCACGCCTGCTGAAATCGAGGCCGTGATCTCCCAGGAGATCGAACGCCTCCAGCAAGAGGCCATCAGCGAGGCAGAGCTGACCAAGGCCCGGCAGCAGGCCCGCGCCCTCTTCGCGTATTCCAGCGAGAGCATCACCAATCAGGCCTTCTGGCTGGGCTTCAGCGAGATTTTCGCCGATCACACCTGGTTCCTGCGCTATCTGGACAATCTGGAGACGGTGACCACCGAGGATGTCCTGCGAGTCGCGCAGACGTACCTGACGCCGCAGAACCGCACCACGGGCTGGTATCTATCCAATGCAAAATAACACGCGCATGTCATGCGCTGGAGGCTCCATGTACACATCAAAGACCCGACACGCGTTCCCCGGCCCTGAGGATACGCTGCGCCAGACACTGCCCAACGGGATCACCGTCCTGGCACGGGAGAATTTCGACAGTCCTTCCGTAGTCGTTGAAGGCTACATCGAGGCCGGTAACGAAGATGAACCGCACGACAAGGCAGGGTTGGCAAACTTCGCCACCGACGTGATGGAGCGCGGGACCCAGCATCGCTCCTTCGAGCAGCTCTACGAAGAGGTCGAATCCGTAGGAGCCAGTTTCGGCGTGGGCGCCGGCACCCACATCACCTCCTTCGGAGCCAAAGGGCTGGTCGAGCAGTTGCCCTTGCTCCTGGACGTTCTGAACGATGTGCTGCGCTACCCCGCCTTCCCTGTCGATCAGATGGAACACGCACGCCGTGAAATCCTCACCGACCTGCGGGAAGAGGCTCACGACACGCGCGACATGGCCGCGATCACCTTCCACGAGCTGGCCTACCCGGAATCTCACCCCTATCATTACAACGCCTCCGGCTATCCGGAAACCATTGCCGCCATCACCCGGGACGACCTCACCGCTTTCCACCGGCGCTATTTCTCCCCACAGGGGATGACGCTGGTCGTCGTGGGTGCCGTCAAGGCAGAGAAAGCCGTGGAAGCCATTGCGGAAGTCTTCGGCAGTTGGGAGGCCACACGGCCGGAGCGCGTGCCCCTGCCCACCGTTCCCACGCTGACGGAGATCGCGAAAAAGTACGTGGCGATCCCCGAGAAAACGCAGAGCGATCTCATCCTTGGCTGGCCGGGGCCGGAGCGCCGGGACCCGGATTTCCTGACCTGCAATTTGGCCAACACGGTGTTGGGCATCTTCGGCATGATGGGACGGCTGGGTGAAAGAGTGCGCTCACAGAACGGGCTGGCCTATTACGCCTACAGCCGCATAGAAGGGGGCAAGGGGCCCGGTCCCTGGAACGTCGCGGCGGGGGTCAATCCGACCAACGTCGACCACGCCATCGAACTGATCCTGGAAGAAATACGGCGCATCCGTGAGGAGCGCATCCCGGCCGGTGAGCTGACCGACAGCAAGACCTATCTAACCGGGAGTTTGCCGCTGCGTCTGGAGACCAACGAAGGGGTGGCCCAGATGCTGACCTACATAGAGCGCAATGCCCTGGGGCTGGACTATCTGCAGCGCTACCCCACCCTGATCAACGAGATCACGCCGCTGAAAGCCCAGGAGGCCGTCCGGCGCTGGCTCGATCCCGATCACTACGCCCTGGCCATCGCCGGGCCCCCACTATAAGGCTTACAGGCAGCCATGCTATCGACCGGCGTTGACATCGTGGCCATTGCCCGCATCGAGCACCTGCTCGCGCACTTCGGGGAGCGCTTCTTGAGCCGCGTCTATACGCCCGAGGAAATCCGCTACAGCCGCAGCATCCCATCTGAGCTGGCAGCGCGCTTTGCGGCCAAGGAAGCCGTCTCCAAAGCCTTAGGGGTCGGCATGGCCATGCTCTCGCCCGCCGGGATCGGGTGGCACGAAGCCGAGGTCCGTAACGATGTCAGGGGCAAGCCCTACCTCATCCTATCCGGCAAAGCCCAACACCTGGCCCAGAGTTGCGGGCTCACAGAATGGTCGGTCAGCCTCAGCCATGATGAGGGGCTGGCCGTTGCGTTTGTCGTCGCGATCGGGACGCTGTCACCGTCGGCTTAGCGCAGTCCGACGATTCATACAACACACACCAGGAGGTTTACCATGCGCGCGGTCGTACAACGTGTTTCCAGGGCCTCCGTCACCGTTGCAGGAGAGGTGGTCGGTGCCATTAAGGAAGGGCTGCTCGTCCTCCTGGGCG
>JAVEWB010000303.1:0-3551 GCA_034004765.1 Anaerolineae bacterium | reverse complement strand
GCCCCGGAGCACAAGCATCGCATCGTCGAATCCTTGCAGCGGCTGGGGCACGTGGTCGCTATGACAGGCGATGGCGTGAACGATGCGCCGGCTTTGCAAGCCGCGCAGATTGGTGTGGCGATGGGGATCACTGGCACCGACGTTACCAAGGAGACGGCAGAGATGGTGCTCACCGATGATAACTTCACCAGCATTGTCAATGCGGTGGAAGAAGGGCGCGTCGTTTTCCAGAACGTGCGCAAGGTAGTCAAGTTCCTGCTGGCGACCAACATCGGTGAGGATTTGACGCTGCTTAGTTCGCTGGTATTGTTCGCGTCGAAAGGACTGATCATCACCCCGGTGCAAATCTTGTGGGTGAATCTGGTGACGGATGGTATCCTTGACATCACCTTGGCAATGGAGCCGAAAGAGGGTGATGTGATGGAGGAGCCGCCACGCCGGCCCGAAGCGCGCATCATCAACAGCGAGATTTTACAAAACGTCGTGTTTGTCGCGCTCTTCATGGCGGTGGGGACGTTGTGGATGTTCAACCGTGCGAACCAGAACGGGCATTTGGCCTATGCGCAGACGTTTGCTTTTACCACGCTGGCAATGTTCCAGGTTTTTAACTCACTGAACTGCCGCTCGCGGACCAAGTCAGTCTTCCAGTTAGGGTTCTTTAAGAATCGTTACCTGCTGGGGGCAATTGTGCTTTCGATACTGTTGCAGTTAGCCGCAGAGCATGTGCCGTTTATGCGAGAGGCATTGGGAACAGTCCCACTGAGCTTGGGGGATTGGGGGTTAATTATCTTGGTTTCCATCTCCATCTTCATCGCCGATGAACTGCGCAAGCTCGTCCAGCAGCGGCGTGTGCAACCGTAGACCCGCTGGTTTTATCTGGTCTGGCGTGCGATACAGAAGATTCTCTGGCCTGTAAACTGAGCCAACACGCAGCGCTCCCGGAGCGCTGCGTGTTTGACGTTGTGTCCCTCGCGTCTTAGATAATTCTTGTGAGTGTGTCCTGCACCGCCCGGCTGTCGGCTGGCAGCGTGAGGGGCGGATTGGCATAGCGGGCAGTCACCTCATCTAACGTCTGCTCGTGATAGCCGACCTTGAACCCGGTGAACTTGAGCCCGTGCGCGGTTGAGATGACCACGACCTTGTGCTCCGGGCGGATCTCGCCGCGTGCGGCCAGCTTGAACAGCGCCGCCAGTGCCACGCCGGTCTGCGGACAGGTGTACAGCCCTGCCCGGTCGGCGTGGGCCGACGCGTTTGCCAGCTCATCCTCCGTCGCCTGCTCTACAATCCCCTCGAACTGCTGCAGGATCGCCACAGCCCGCTCGTAGCTGACCGGGTTGCCGATTTGAATGGCCGTCGCTAACGTCTTCTGCGCAGTCACCGGATGGAGTGCTTTGAAGCCGGCCTGATAGCTCTGATAGAGCGGGGCGGCGTTCGCCGCCTGCGCGGAGACGATGCGCGGCAGGTGGTCGATCAATCCCAAGGCCTGCATCATCAGGAATCCCTTCCCTAAGGCGCTGACGTTCCCCAGGTTCCCGGAGGGGATGATGATCCAGTCGGGCACAGTCCACCCTAACTGCTGGGTGATCTCGATGCCCACAGTCTTCTGCCCTTCGATGCGCAGCGAATTCATTGAGTTCGCCAGATAGATCGTCTGGTCTGCGGTGACTTCTTGCACGATGCGCATACAGCCGTCGAAATCGGTCTCCAAGGCCAGGACGTGAGCGCCGTGGGTGATGGGCTGGGCGAGCTGCGCGGTGGAGATCTTCCCGTGCGGCAGGAAGACGATGGCAGGGATCCCCGCCGCGGCACAGTAGGCTGCCATCGCGGCAGAGGTGTCCCCCGTGGAGGCGCACGCCACTGCCCGGATGGGCTTCCCGTCCGCGATCATCTGTTTTACCGCGGAGACGAGCACGGTCATTCCCAAATCCTTGAAGGAGCCGGTGTGGCTGGTGCCGCACTGTTTGACCCACAGGTCGGGGACGCCGATCGCTTCCCCTAATGCACGGGTGGGCAGCAGGGGGGTGTGGCCTTCGCCCAAGGAGACCACATTCTCCGGTGCAACCTCCGGGCAGACCCATTCCTTCTTCCCCCAGACGCCGCTGCCGTAGGGCCATGCGGCGGTGCGGACGCGTGCTTCGAAGAGCGCTTTCCAGTCCTCGGCGCTGCGGTCTTTCAGGGCTTCCAAATCATGCGTGACATCCAGCAGGCCGCCACACGTTTCGCAGCGGTACATGACATCGTAGATGCTGTAGCGCTGGGCGCAGCCGCGAATACATTGAAACCAGCTATGGTAGGGCATCTAGTGATCCTCCTGGTTATGGAATGACGGAGGGTAAGCTCTCCGTCCTATTCTCCGACGGCGTGTGTGATTGCGCGGTGGATCGGGAGATAGCCTTGATCCGCCAGCGCTTGGGAGGGGATCGATGCCTCATCCGGCTTATCGGAAAGGCCGAACAGTAGTGCGCCCTGGGATTTCCATGTTAGTGCACACTCCCGCACCTCCTGCGTGAGCGTGATCTCCTGCTCTAAACAAGCCTCTGCGGGAGCATTTTTGGGCAGCACGCCCATCTGGCTCACGGTCATCTGATACTCGTTGTAGCGGAAGGCTTTGAAGGGGGTGGGATCTCCGGCCTGCACGAGGGCATAGATCTCCTGATGGATCTGGCACAGGTCATCGGGCAGGGCGTCGGCGCGGGCTTCGACCTGGGTGATAAATTGGCTGAAGCTTTCTATACGGTGCCCACGGACTTCCGCCACCAGCGGCTCTAATGCGTACAGGCCGCTGCCGATGATCAGGCAGATGTAGGCCAGATAGTCCTGATTGTCCGCGGTGAAGGGGTGAAATTCGGGCTGATTGAGCAGCGTGTAGGCAGTCTGGAAGTGCCCTGAATTGAAAGACTCTCCCAGGAGGGTGGCGACGGTCTGGTGCACCGCCGCGACCCGAGTGCGATCGATCATATGATCGTTGCGTCCGCGCGCTCCCAGCGTCGTCTTATCCAGATCCAGCACAACGGCGGTATGAGGGCCGACGATAAAGCCTCGTTCTCGGCAGCAGCTATCGAACGCCTCGATAGCTGTCCACCGGTTTGCGAGATACACAGTTTGCTGTTCCTGCTCCACGACGTCCACCTGAGGCGGGTCGCTGCTGCGCTCAGAGCCAATGAAGGCAATGCCTTGCCAGCCCCCTGCTTTGCAGATATTGAGGAAGGCCTGCCCATCGTTGAGCCTGGTGTCTCCAATGTAGATCACTTGCTGTAAGGGGGCGTCCGGGGCCTCTATCGCCCGTGCCCGCTTGAGCAGCCGGGCAACGACCTCCGCGTAGGCGGGTTCGCTTTTCCGTGGGATGCTTCCCGCGCTCATGCCCTCCTGTGCGCGAAGAGTTTCCAGGGCGGGCAGCCGGGGGTCCGCCGGGTTCAGGTTGCGATAGATGATGAAGTCCCCCAGGAACTCCGATACCGAGGTAAGCCCGTAATTTTTCATTGCACCTGCTCCTCTCCTGCGTATCCTGCTGCTATCAATAATTCCGCGTTCAGAATGGCCCCGCTGGCTGC
>JAVEWB010000302.1:0-3569 GCA_034004765.1 Anaerolineae bacterium | reverse complement strand
GATTACACGAAATGTTTTAAAAATAACAGTTAACGGCATTGACATTGCTCATAGTAAACGCTATAATATTTTTTATCCTTTATCCACAAAGGCACACAATGGACACACCTTTCTGGAACGACAGGCCCATTCTTGAAGCAGAGCAAGACCGATTCGACTTCCTCGATTATGCGGATGCCTTGAGCAGTATCATCCTGAGCAGCAGCACTCCCATTACCGTAGGAATCTTCGGGCCGTGGGGCAGTGGCAAGACCAGTTTGATGCGACTCATCGCCGGGAACGTCCTGGGACACCGCAATGCGCAGCATCGCAAAGTCCACGTGATCTGGTTCAACGCCTGGCAGTATGAGCATGATCAGACAGCCATCTGGCGCACCCTCCTCCTGCGGGTCTTAGAGGGATTGAAAGAGCTCGAACTCACCCCCGAAGATGCCCGCCGCATCGAGGATTGGGAAGCGCAGCTCTACGCAGATGTGCAGCGCACGGAGAAAGGCGCTCTGAAAGTGGATTGGGGCGAGATAGGCAAAGGCGCTCTGCACCTGGGGCTTTCCTTCTTCCCCAGCCCGGCCAACTTCGCGGAACTGCTCAAGCTCATCGAAGGCGATCTCTCGACCATCGAGGACATCGCCAAAGCCTTCGAACGCCAGGAGATCGAGGTCTACCGCCGCCAGATCACCCTGCTGGAAGACTTCCAGGGTGGATTTGCCGGCCTGGTCAAAGAGTACATCTGGAGCCGCAATGGACTGCTGGTCGTCTGCGTGGACGATCTCGACCGCTGCCTGCCCGACCGGGCCGTGGAGGTCCTGGAGACCATCAAAAGCTTTCTCGATGTGCCCGGCTGTGCCTTCCTCCTGGCCGCCGACCACCAGCGCATCGAAGAGGTCGTGAGGGAGCGGTTCGGATCACAATCCGAAGGGGTCGGCGAGAGCTATCTGGAAAAGCTGGTTCAGCTCCCCTTCTACCTTCCGCCGTTGGATGAGGAGAAGGTCGGGCGCTTCGTGGCCGAGGCAGCCCCCGATCTGACGCCCGACGTCCTGCAAGTCTTCACGCAGGGGCTGGCCCCCAATCCGCGCATCACCAAACGCACCCTCAACATCTTTCGCCTCCTGCAAACGCTGTCCCAGCAGCGGCTGGAACGGGGCACGATGGAGGCCTTCGATCCCGTGATCCTGGCCAAACTTGTGGTCATCCAGACGCGTTTCCGTGAACTGTACCACGATCTGCTGGAGTATCCTAATCTCATCCAGGAACTGGAACTGCGCGCCATGAATCGCAAGGAGATCACGCCGCTGCTGATCAAAAGCACCAATCATTCCACGACCTCATTGGTGGAGCGCTACGAGACACTGCGCCCCCTCATGCGAATACTGCGCATCGGCTCTCCGTTTGCCGGCCTGACCGCCGCCCAGATCAGCGCTTACCTCTACCTCACGCTGCCGACGAGACAAGATCCAACCATCGAGGTGCCCGCCCCGCAGAAGCTGATGAACGACCTGCTGAGCAATGATTTGACCCGCATCCGCGCCGCCGTCGGGACCATCCGCCAGCAGCACCAGCAGCAAGACTACGCCGCCACACTCGCACACTGGGTCGACGAAGACCACGACGTCCCCTGGCAGGAACATCTCTCTGCAGCCTATGCCCTGGGCTACCTGGGAGATCCGCGCGATTTCGACGCCGTGGTGGAGATCCCCGGCGGAGAATTTGCCTATGGAGAAGAGAAAGCCACCCGCTACCTGCCGGGATACCGCCTCGGGAAATATCCCGTCACCAATGCACAGTATGCCCGCTTCCTGGAAGCGAACCCCAACGTCCCGGCCCCTTACGTCGATGCAGACTGGGCCCAGCCCTATAATTGGGACCGCGAACGCCGCACCTATCCCGAGGGGAAAGCTACGCTGCCCGTGGTGTTGATCACCTGGGAAGAGGCCTGGGCCTACTGCGTCTGGGTAGGAGGGCGGCTGCCGACAGAGGAGGAATGGGAGCGGGGCGCTCGCGGCGACGATGGGCGGACCTACCCCTGGGGCGAGGTGGAAGATCCCCTCTATGCCAACGTGCGGGAGAGCGGCCTGGGTGGACTCACCCCCGCGGGCGTCTACCTCAACGGCAGCAGCCCCTACGGTCTGCTGGACACGGCTGGGAACGTCTGGGAATGGACCACCGATGACTTCGATGAGCAGACCAAGACCATCCGCGGCGGCGCGTGGAATTTCCCGATCAAATCCGCCTGCACCTACACGCGAGAATGCAGCCGTCCGGGGAACCGCTCCCACGGCATCGGTTTCCGGGTTGCATTCGATCCCGGTTCGTAGAGAAAAAATGGGGTTAGACCACGGCAAAGCCGTGGTCTAACCCCATTCCCCCATGTAAAACTTGACGTCACCGCGCTTCCCTTCTATAATAAGAATGGCATTATAAATCATAGCCCTATCTTAAATCTTGATGCATCGTGAAAACGTGCAAGGAGGGGTAAGTAGTGGAAGAGCATGTACTACTTATCGTAAGCAATGGTAGCAGTCGCAACGTTCTAAAAGAACGTTTCACGCGCGAGGGGATGCGGGTGGACGAGGCCGAGACAGGGGGAGAGGGCATCACTATGACGACCCGCTTCCTCCCCCAGGCGGTCATCATCAGCACCACGCTCCCCGACATGAACGGCGACGAGGTCGCGCAGCACCTCCGCTCCATCACCCGCACCCGCCACATCTATTTGATGCTCCTGGCGGATGAAAATGTCCATCGGGAACGGCTGAGCAGTCTGGAATTGGGCGCGGATGATTTCATCGCCTCGCCCTTCGATCCCGACGAGGTGCTTCTGCGGGTGCGCAATGCCCTGCGGCGCGCAAACTCCTCCAATCGCATGGATCCCATCACCGGCCTGCCTTCCGGCGGCCTGATTCAAGAGCAACTGCGGCGGCTGCTCAAAGACCCGTCAGGGGAATGGGCTCTGCTGCGGCTGCATGTGACCGCGTTGGATCCCTATCGCGAAGTGTACGGCTTCGAGGCTGCCAATACTTTCCTGCGCAATGTGAGCCACATGGTGGCCGAAGCCCTCAGTGCGGACAAAGTGGAGGACGATTTCCTCGGGTACATTGGGAACGATGACTTCATCGTGATCACCCACAAGAATCGGGCCCCCAGTCTTAAAGCCGAACTCATGGAAGAGTTCGAAGATAAAGGCAAGGCCCACTATAGTGCAGAGGAACGCAAACAAGAGTACCTCGCGATGGAAGGCGAAAAGGCCCCTTTGGCCTCCCTACACATCCGACGCATCACGCCCGAAGACGGCCCTTTCTACGACATCCGCTCCCTGAGTGAAGCATTAGCCGGCTAAAGACGGGTTTGCATGACCCCGCTGCTCGTTTTTACCGCGGCCTGGGTATTCAGCATCGTGCTGGCCCAGGCCGCTTTCTTTCACCCCATCTGGTTCCTGCTCGCGCTGCCCGCTGCCCTGGTCCTGCATTTCGGCTGGCGCGACCAGCCGGCGGCACGGCTGAACGTCTGGGCGCTGGCGGGTCTCCTGACAGGGGCAGCCCGCTTCCAGCTATCCTACGAACCCAGCGATGCCA
>JAVEWB010000301.1:0-3572 GCA_034004765.1 Anaerolineae bacterium | reverse complement strand
TCCGGCTTACGAGCCACAAAAAAGAGATAGGCCCCTTCCTCAGGGAGCGGTTCTGCATAGTAGCGGCGCAGTAACGCGCCGGTGAGTGCTACATTCCAGGCCGTCGGGACAAGGAGCCACCGCCCAACGAGCGCCTTTGCCAGCAGGGAAGGAAGCCCTAGCGGATGTCCCCACTCCAACGCGGTCAATGCACCCCTGGAGAAATAGGGCCAGGCGCGATCCAGGCACAGTCCAGCACGTTCCAGCCGTCCTTCCCAGCCGTCAATAGAATCATAGGTATGGTGGCGCGAGATGCGATCGAAAAGCCGGCGGTAGGCCTCAGCCGCTTTCCTGAGACCCATCGCGTCGGCCATACGCGCGATCGAGAGAAAGCGGCGGAAATTGGGGCCGGGCACACAGAAGTAGAACGCCCCTCCGGGACGCAAAACGCGCGCCACTTCGGCCAAGACAGGTGTCACCTCGGGGATATGTTCCAGGACTGAATTGCTCACCACAGTGGCGAAAGACGCTGCCGGGAACGGCATCCGTGCCCCATCCGCGTGGGTGAGCACCGCATAGCAACCACGCCCCCGTGCCTCCTGAAGCGGCCCCCACCAGGGGTCCAGCCCTACATCCAGCCGCTGGGAAAAAGCGACCGAGGCAAAGTGGCCATCGCCGCACCCGAGGTCCAACACCGGGCCGGGCATAGGGAGGTCTTTATAAAAGCGAGCTTCCACCGCGCGTAAGAGCGCCCGGAAGGCGGGCAGTTCACGAAGCTGGCGGTCGAAGGGGTCACAGTCTCCCGCAGTTTCCATTGACTGCTCGATCATCGCCGGAGAAGGCGTGCAATTCTCAGAAATTAACGCAGTGCTCGAAGCGTTTAGAAAAGACACAGGTCCTCTACCTCATACGTGGGATTGGCGTAGCCAAAACTATTCAGGAACTCCAGGACTTCAGAGGTCTCCATTGCACTCATTACCTCCGAGCAGGCCGCAGCACTGTTCCCACTCGCCTGATACTGCTGCCAGAAACGTTGCGCCAGCAAAACGACGGAATATCCCGGCATCTCAGGGGTGAAATCCGCCTGAAGCTGCCGATATTGCACTTCCGCCTCCGTCGGGTTGCCCAATGCAACGTTCAAAGTCAAGAGCCGCCAGCGTGCCAGTGCCTTGAGCCAGAGGGCTTCTTCTTCCGCTCCATAATATCCGCCCCAGGATTCCAGCGCCTCGTCCGTCAACACGCGGCTATAAGCAGTCAGCGCATCCGCGTAGTGCTGCTCCCGGAAAGCCTCGTCCCCATCGACCAAAGCATGGAAGCGGAAGACCACCGGTCCCGGCTCCTCCGCCTTCCAGGTAATGGCATGACCATCCCATGCCCAGGTTTCCGTGTAGACCCGCTGTGGGCCGGCGCCGACGGAGCCTATCCCTCCACCTCCGCCAACGATCTGTCCATCGACCAGCGAGAAGGTGGGATACGGGAGCATCAGTTCATCCCCCATCTGCTCCTCAAAGGTCGCCCCGGTCCATGACCAGACGTGAAAGATGTGCCAACAGGTATGCGCCCCACAGCTTACCTCGGTATAGGCCAGATCGGCCACGCCATCCTGAGTCAAATCCTCCGCTCCAACCAGGGAAGGATAGAGATATTCTCCCAATGCGTAAGTATAGAGGCGCTCTACTGTGCCATCCCGGCAGGTATAGACGACCAGGGCACCTTCCGGCGGGTAGATGGGGGCCAAGGGATCCACAAACGCGACGACGGTCTCAGGAGATCCATCGCCCGTCAGATCTACCTGCACCGGTGGGCTGCCTTCGAAGGGCAGTGCCATCCACTCCGTGAGTCCCTTCGTCAACCCTGCGATGTCTCCGCCGACAGCCAGATACTGTCGCAGCATCTCGACATACTCATCCGGAAAGCCCGCCGGGCGGTCGGGAAAGAGCACAGCACTCTGAACCTGGGGACAGGCGTTCACGGTGGGAGAAGGTTGCAGCGTAGGGACGGTGGTTGGCGCAGCCGAAGGGAGCGAAGTCGGGGACTGACCCGCCGTATGCGCAGGCGTCGCCGAGGGAGAGGGCTCCGAATCCACCAGCCCGCACCCCAGCAGGATCACCATCATACCAGCCCAGATCATAACCCCAAGCACACCACGCCATCCCGAACTCCCGCCGTTCGCCATTCTAAATAGTGAGCCTTCACAGCCCGGACAAAAGATACCCCAGCGCGCCATCACAATCTCCTCCCCAGTGTCACGGCGGCACATCTGCCGCTCCACCACTAACGTAAATGACACATAGCCTGTAGTATAACGGTCTGGCGGAGAATCGCAAACCCAAGCAATGAAGTTTCCGATAGTCAATGCGGTTTTCAATGATTGCATGGTTATAAAACATGCCTATAATAAAGATAAGATAATACCCAGGAGAGTACTCAATGAAGGGAGTTGCCAGCGTCGGATCAGAGTCAGAGCAAGATTTGCTGGAAAAGATGCTTGATGAATATGCCCCACCGCCCCCCTGCAAATACGGCGACATCGTAGAAGGCGTTATCGTCTCTGCAGAGCCGAAATCCATGATTGTCGACATTGGCTACAAGAGTGATGCCATTGTCCTTCCCAATGAAGTCGAGCAAATGACCCCGGAAGAACTCCGGTCATTCCGCCCGGGACAGGTGGTTTACGTCTATGTTTTAGACAGCGGGGATAAAGACAGTGTTCTCCTTGTCTCACTGGCCAAAGCCGCGCAGAAAGGCGATTGGAATAACGCGCGGAAGTTGATGGAAGACGCGGAGAGAGTGGAGCTGGAAGTTGTGGACATCAACAAAGGCGGCGTGATTGTAAGTCTTGGGCAACTGCGGGGATTTGTCCCAAGTTCGCAATTGATGCCGAACTGGCATTCACAGCAAAACGTCCGAAACCCCGAACGGCGTTGGGAAGCCCTGACCGGCAAGACCTTGGCCTTAAAGATTATCGAGGTCACTCCCAGTCGCAATCGACTGATACTTTCCGAGCGTTCGGCGTGCGTCGAGAAGCCCGACAAGCACACCGTCCTCAAATCATTGGAAGTCGGCTCCGTACACAAGGGCACGGTCAGCAATGTCGTTGACTTTGGGGCATTTGTCAACGTCAAGGGCGTCGATGGTCTGCTGCACATCTCCGAACTCTCCTGGGAGCGCGTCAATCACCCCACGGAAATCGTGCAGGCCGGACAGGAACTTGATATCTACATTCTCGACGTCGATCTGGAGCGCGAGCGCCTCAGCCTGAGCTTGAAGCGACTGAAGCCGGACCCCTGGGAAAAAGTAACCGAGCTGTACCAGGAAGGACAACTGGTCGAGGTTCAAATCGTGAACCTCACCTCCTTTGGAGCATTCGCCTGTCCGTTGGATCTCCCGGAAATCGAGGGGCTGATCCACATCTCAGAGTTGTGCGACCACACTATCAGCCGCCCTGAAGAGATTGTGCAGGTTGGGTCACAGAGAACCGCCCGCATCATTTCGCTGCGACCCAAAGATCGGCGGATCGCTTTCAGCCTCAAACAGGCTGCCGAAGAGGAGTCGGTAGAAGAGATCGAGCAGCCGTCGTTGGAAACAGTCCA
>JAVEWB010000014.1:0-16914 GCA_034004765.1 Anaerolineae bacterium | reverse complement strand
CCGATCGCTATTCCTTACTCTTCCTCGCCCGGTCCCAGGCATCCAGGAGCGCGCGACGGGAAAGCACTTTTGCCATCTCCCGACGATATTCCGCACTGCCGCGGAAATCTGCTACGGGGTTGAGTACTGCCACAGAAGCTTCCAGCGCTGCATCGATACGCTCGGCGGAGAGCACCTGGCCCTGCCCCTTGAGGATGTGCTCCGTCTTGAGCAGGCGCACAGGCTGAGGATCGGCTCCGCCGACCGCCAACCGGATCTCCACCGGCAGCCCTTCCTCCACCGCCACGTAAGCAGCCACACAGACGATTGGCTTATCCTTGGGCGAGCGTCCGACCACCTCGAAAGCTGCCGTGGCGCGCGCAGGAGGACGTTTCACAGTGATGCCGGTAAGCAGCGCACGGGTCTTGAGCAGCCGGTCGCGGTAGGCCACAAAACTGCCGAAGGGCGCTACGTGAACAGTGGAATCCGCGTAGTTGATCTCCGCATCCAGCACCAGAAGCACAGTGGTCAAAGGATCTGCAGGGCCGGCCACGATCAGCGTGCCACCCAGCGTCCCCTGCTCGCGCAGATTTCGCGACTGCGTGTAACTGGCAGCCTTGGCCAGCACGCCGCCCGCCAACATTCCCGCGTCGTCATGATCAATGATCTGCTGCAGCGTTGCCATCGCCCCAATGCGCACGCCGTTCAACTCCCCCTCGATCTTGCCTATCCCGGCCTGCTGCAGGTCCACCAGGATCTCCAAAGTCGGATCGCCCTGTGCTACAACCCAGCTCCCTCCGGCAAGGTACGCCGCGTGGGGGTTGGACTGTACCAGCGCTATCGCTTCTTCAACAGTGGTCGGCTTATGGTAGGTGGTCACATTGCGCAACATGTAGGACTCCTTTGCTGAGAATAGAATTCATCATCCACTGGCGCTATTGTAACGCCTTACACCGGGCGAGCAAGTGCCGGCTACATTTCATTCCGGGAATGCGGCTGTTGATTTCAACAAGCTTAATCCACAACCAGGTCCTAGAAACGATGTATCCGTGGGTTTCGACAGGCTCAACCCACGGATACGCTGCACCTCTTCAAGCCCGGTAGACTGCCGTTTGTGGCGTCGCGCTACTCCTCGACAAGCCAGTAGCGCTGTTCCTCATCCCAATCCTTCAACAAATCCTCACGCGGCTGCGCCACCACAGCCTCCACATCCGCCGTGACCGTGCCATCCGGCAGACGCAGCTCTCCCGCCACGCGGGCAAAGCGCTCCCGCCGATCCACCACCCACCCCACTGCGGTGAGCGGCGTCTCCGTGGGGGTAGGACGTCGATAGCGGACCTCCAGCTTTGCCGTGACCCAGAAATAGTCCTGCGATTGGTGCATCATCGCGGCACGCCCGGAGACCTCGTCCAAAACAGCCGCCACAATCCCGCCGTGAACGACGCCCGGGTAGCCCTGATAGACCTCAGGGATCGTGATCTCAGCAAGGATCTGCTCGGCCTGCTGATCTTCATAGAACTTCAAATGCAAGCCGGTCGGGTTCTCCCGGCCACAGACAAAGCACATCCGCGACGTAGGTTGCGGGGTCAATGCGCTCATTTCTCCTCCCGCATGTAAGACTTACTCAGGGCCGCCGGAGCACCGATGCGTTTGCTCAGCGCCTCCCACCAGGTGATGGCAACCAGAACCAAAATGGTTACCAGGTAGGGCATCATATTCAGGAAAGCCGCGGGGATATTCGTTCCCCCGGCCTGAAGGCGGAACTGCACCGCGTTGATGCCGCCAAAGAGGATCGCCCCCAGGATAGCGCGCGCGGGGTTCCACATCGCAAAGATCACCAAGGCGACAACGATCCAGCCGCGGCCGCCGGTGATGTTCTCTGCCCAACCGGGGGTGTAGGCCAGGGAAAGATGCGCGCCACCCAGGCTCACCAGCATCCCGCCCAAAATGGTGTAGAGGTAGCGTGTCTTGAAGACGTCGATGCCCATCGCGTCCGCCGTCTGCGGATCCTCGCCGACCGCGCGGAGGTTAAGCCCGTTGCGCGTCTTATACAAGTAGAACCAGGCCAGCGGCACGAAAAGATAGATGATATAGGTCAGGATATCCTGTCTGAAGAGAGCTCCCAAAACGGGGAGATCACTCAACACGGGGATGGTAATCGCGGAGAACTTTGGGCCCACCAATCCCACCAGGTAGCCGTTATTCTCCGGTGGCCCCAGGCGCTGGCCCAGGAAGCTCGCCAGACCGCTGCCGAACAGCGTGAGGCTCAACCCGCTGACCACCTGATTGGCCCGCATGGTCACGGTCAGGAAAGCGTGGATGGCGGCCATGGCCCCACCGACCAGGATCGCCACCAGCACGGCCAGCCAGGTACTGCCGGTATAATATGCCGTCACGAAGGCGGAGAGGGCTCCCATGAGCATCATGCCCTCAAGTCCCAGGTTGAGGATGCCGGAGCGCTCGGTGTAGATCTCACCCACCGTCGCGGAGACGAGCGAGGTCCCTGCACGTAAAGTGATGGTAAGGATGGACGTCAGCAAGTCGATCATTGCGATACCTCCTGCGTCG
The DNA here is from genome assembly GCA_034004765.1 of Anaerolineae bacterium. Taxonomy (GTDB): domain Bacteria; phylum Chloroflexota; class Anaerolineae; order B4-G1; family SLSP01; genus JAVEWB01. Next base: position 14,367 of record JAVEWB010000014.1, on the reverse strand, counting down.
AGGGCTCAAGAGAAGCAGACTTCCGAGGCGTAATGATCCGCAGGCGGTACTCCGTGAAAAGCGTGCCCGCCAGCATCGGGAAGAGTATCATCCCCTGAAGGACGGTTCCCACGGCTGAGGGCAACCCCATCATGATCTGCACCTGATCCCCTCCCACCAACAATGCGGCCATCAAAATCGCCACAAAGGGTACGGCAAAAGGATTCAACTGCGCCATCCAGGCCACGATGATCGCGGTGTAACCATAGCCAATGGAAAGTCCTTGCTGCATACGCCGGGAGATCGCCGTCACCTCACAGGCTCCAGCCAGACCGCTCAGCGCACCGGAGAGCAGCAGGGCCAGAACGATGTTCCGAGCGATCTGAATCCCCAGGTAGCGAGCCGCGGTCTTGTTCTCGCCGATGATGCGCAGCTCGAAGCCCCAGCGTGTGCGGTTGAAGATGAACCACAGCAGGGTTGCGGCAATGAGCGCAAAGATAAGCCCCAGATGCGCGCGCGTATTGCCCAGGCGCGGCAGCCAGGCAGAAACCGGGAACTGTGCCGACCCCGGGAAACCGTATCCGTTAGGGTCACGCCAGGGGCCATAGTAGAGATGTTCGGACAACAGAATGGCCACATAGTTGAGCATGAGGGTCGTGAGGGTCTCATCCACCCCGATATAGGCCTTCAGCACCGCCGGGATACCCGCCCAAAGCGCACCGGCGGCCATGCCCAGCAGGAGCGCCGCAGGCAGCACCATAGTCTCCGGGAGCCCTTGTGAGACGAAGAGCGCCACCCACGCTGCCACTACGCCACCAAGCGTCAATTGCCCCTCCGCCCCGATGTTCCAAAACTGCATCTTGAACGCAATAGAGACCCCCAACCCGGTCAACATCAAAGGTATGGCTTTCACGAGAGTCTCGGAGAAGTTCCGCCAGGAGCCAAAAGCACCGCGCGCCATAGCCGCATACGTGGCAAATGGATCGGCACCGGAAACAGCGAGAAGGATTCCACCCAAGATCAACGAGACAAAGAAGGAGATGACGGGCACCAGGACCAGTGCCCCTCGTGAGATCGATTGACGTTTCTCAAATAGAAAGTGCATTTTCTACTCCTTGTAGTCGCATCGGACGCCTTAAAACTACGGATCAGGAGGCCTGCCGTATCCCGGCCATCATCAGTCCCAGGGATTCCGTGTCGGCCTCCGCAGCCGGCACTACTCCCATCACCTGTCCTTCAAAAAGCACCAGGATCCTATCGGCCACGGAGAAAAGCTCCTCAAGATCCTCCGAAATTAACATCACCGCCTTCCCATCATCCCGCTGCTTGAGCAAGAGTTTGCGCACCGCTTCCGTAGCGCCCACATCCAACCCGCGCGAAGGATACGCCGCGACGATCAACCCGTGACAGGCATCGATCTCACGAGCCAGAATAGCCTTCTGGATGTTCCCACCCGACAGGAATTTGATCCGCGTCTGGGGGGTCGGCGTGGCAATACGAAAGGCCTCGATGAGCTGCCGCGCGAACGCCAGGATCTGACGCGGATGCAGCACCCCCCCCTCACCCAGAGGGGCCTGCCGGTAGCCTTTCATCACCAGGTTGTCCGCCACCGCCATATTCCCCACGACACCGACGCCAATGCGATCTGCGGGGATATAGCTTACGCCCTCACGGATGACCTCCAGAGGGGACTTATTGGTCATCGCTTTGCCACGGATGAGCACCTCGCCTTGGGTGACCTTGCGCAGCCCGGTCACCACCTCGGCCAGCTCCCGCTGCCCGTTTCCGGCAACGCCCGCAATCCCCAGCACCTCCCCTCCACAAATCGTGAGCGAGACGCCTTTAAGCGCCGGGAGTCCCTTATCATCGTTAGAGGCAACATTGCGCAGTTCCAACACCTCAGCGCCAGGAACACAGGCCTGCTTCTCCAGATGGAACAGCACCTCGCGTCCCACCATCATCTGCGCAAGTTCTTGCGGGGAGGTCTCTGCCGTCTTCTCGATCGCAACAAGTTTCCCCTGTCTCAGGACCCGCACCCAGTCGGAGAACTCCATCACCTCTTCCATCTTGTGGGTGATAAAAATCGCCGATTTGCCCTCCGTCAACATCACCTTGAGGATACGGGCCAGTTCCTGAGATTCCTGGGGGGTCAGCACTGCCGTAGGCTCGTCCAGGATCAAAATCTCAGCGCCGCGGTAGACCAATTTAAGGATCTCCACGCGCTGCTGTTCGCCCACGCTCAACTGCCAGATGTAAGCATCAGGATCCACCTGCAAATTATAGCGCTCCGAAAGCTCCCGGACACGCCGACATACCTCTTCCATGTTGGGAACGAAAGGGAGATCTTGAACTCCCAAGATGATATTCTCCGCGACGGTCATCGTCGGCACCAGCATGAAGTTCTGATGGATCATACCAATACCCAAAGCTGCCGCATCTCGGGGGGAATCGATCTCCACACGCTGGCCGCGCACAAAAATTTCACCCTTATCCGGTCGGTAAAGCCCGACGAGGATATTCATCAACGTGCTCTTCCCTGCACCATTTTCGCCCAGCAGCGCCAGGATCTCGCCCGGGTAAAGCTGGAGGTCGACCTGATCATTTGCCAGGACGCCGGGGAAGTGCTTGGTAATACCGTGCATTTCCAAAATAGGGGTCTTGAGTGTCTCTTCTGCAGTCATCGCCTTTTCCGGTAAAACAGTCGAGGTTGAAAACTAAAAAAGAGGGGCGGGAAAATCCCGCCCCTCACTGAGAGGCCGCTTACTGCTCGGGGATGGTCCCCACGACCCCCTCAACAAAGTAATTGAGGTTGAGCATGTCACTGTCGCTCATGCACTCACCGGCAGGAACGACTTCCTCGCCGGCCTGGTTCACAACAGGGCCGCAGAAGACATCGGTCTTGCCGCTGATAATATCCTGCTTCGCCGCTTCGACCAGATCGCGGACGTCCTGCGGAACTTTGGGGCTGTAGTCGGCCAGCCGCACCACGTCGTCCTTCAACCCGCCCCAATACTGGTGAGTCGTCCAGGTGCCGTCCATTGCGGCCTTGATCGTGCTGACATAGTAAGGGGCCAGGTTCCAGACAGCGCCGGTGAGCACAGTGTCACCCACAAAAGCGCGCATGTCGGAGTCGTAGCCGATGCTCAGCATACCACGCTCCTGAGCTGCCTTCTGGGGCTCCGTGGTGTCCTGGTGCTGCGCGATGATGTCCGCACCGGCATCCAGCAGTGCCACCGCAGCTTCGCGCTCTTTTACCGGGTCGTACCAGGTGTTGGTCCAGACGACATGGACTTCCGCCTCAGGGTTGACCGAACGCACACCAAGGGTGAAGGCGTTGATGCCGCGGATCACTTCAGGGATGGGGAAAGCCGCCACATAACCAATGTTGTTCGCCGTCGTCATCTTGCCCGCGACAATGCCAGAAAGATAACGCGCCTGATAGATCCGTCCGAAGTAGGTGGACATGTTTTCGGCGGTCTGATATCCGGAGCAGTGCTCGAACTTCACATCGGGGAATTCCTGCGCGACTTCGACCATAGGATCCATGTAGCCAAACGAAGTCGCAAAAATCATATCGTAGCCTTCCTGGGCATACTGGCGAATCACGCGGGCAGCATCGGGGCCTTCCGGAACGTTCTCGATGTAGGCCGTCTCCACGGCACCGCCCAACTCTTCCTCTGCCAGCTTGCGGGCACGATCATGCTCATAGGTCCAACCAAGGTCACCGGGAGGCCCAATGTAGATAAAAGCGGCTTTGAATTTCTCAGGCTCAGGGGTAGCCTTAGGAGCACACCCGGGCAACAAAAGTGACGCGACCAACAACAACGAAAGAACAACCCACAGGTTACGCTTGAACATCAATTCTTCCTCCTCCATAAGGTATATGCATAGGAACTAAAGGTACAACACCTTCAACCTAACTACACCTATCCCTGCGGGTCACCTCCTTCCGCAAGATAAGAGCCAGGAGGCCGTCATACAGCCCAAGAGTCCTGCTTATCTTATCTGCCAGCGCCTGATCTGGATCCATAGAGACTCTCATGAAGTCCCCAGCGCCACCCATTTCATTATACAGAGAAATGAAAAACGTTGTCAAGCACTATCACCCAGTAAAACATCACGAAATTCGGGTACAAATGTCAAATCCCAGTGTAAGAGGGTAGGAAGCGGCTTTGCCGCTTTCCAATCCCTGTAAAATTTCTTCAACGTGCGTCGCAAAGCCCTCTTTAATCCAATGATGGAGTACCATCAAGCTGCGGGCTTTCCAAAAGCACCTCATCATCCTTAAGCTCTTCGTTCAGCAAATCGATCCGCTCGCGGGTCACACGGAAGTGATCGAAATCCCGCGCAATAACGGTCTCCGGGAAAATCGCCTGTGCCTCGCCCATGATCTCACGCCAGCGATAGCGCTGTGAGAGATGCGTGAGCACCAGCATCCGTGCCCCGGCCTCCCGTGCCAACCAGGCCGCCTGGGCAGCCGTCAGATGGCCGAACTGTGAGGCCATTTCGGCGTCCCGTGCCAGGTAGGTGGATTCGCACACCAGCAAATCCACACCTTGCACAGCCTCCACCAGATTATCGACCCGAGAAAGATCCCCCGTGATCGCCACGGAGATGCCGGGGCGCGACGGACCCAGTACCTCATCCGGCTGGATCACCCGTCCATCCGCCAGACGCACACTCTCGCCGTTCACCAAGTAGCGGCGCTCCGGCCCGGCAGGAACGCCCAACGCCTCCGCCTTCTCCGCCAGAAAGGGCCGATGGGGCTTCTCACGAAAGAGATACCCATAGCAGCCGGGCCCGCGATGCACCACCGGAAAGGCCCAGATTTCGAAGTTCTCGTCCTCCAGCAGCAGGCCCGGACGGATATCCACAAAATCGATCGGCACCGGCGGGCGTGCCCCCCGCAGCACAACGCGAAAAAGCAGGTCGTTGACCCGCTCCAGTGCCCAGCGTCCACCGTAAATCTCCAGGTGCTCCACGGCTTCCCAGCGGGCAAAGGTCGAGATCAGCCCGCCCAACCCCAGAATGTGATCCAGGTGGCCATGCGTGAGCAGCACGCGCTGCAGCCGCCGAAAGCCGAGGCCACTGCGGAGGATCTGACGCTGGGTGCCCTCGCCGCAATCCACGAGGAAACGCTGGTCGCGGTACAGTACCACCTGAGAGGGCAATCCGCGTTGAATGGAAGGGGCCGAGGCCGCGGTTCCCAACAAGATAAGTTCAATCATGTCGTGGTTCCTCTCCAATCATCAACAAGCCAGCTTCCCCTTCCTTGCCTTCAACACTGGCAGGTGTCAGGCCAAAATGGCCGACCGTCCACAAGTTAGTCAAAAGGTGCGGGGTGATCTCGGCCAGCGCCACACGTCCACACCCACCCGTCAGCACCAGGGGCAGCACAATCTGGTCCCCCAGGTGCGCATCCGCACACCCCTGGCTGCGGTGATAAGCCAAAAGCTGCCGACAGGCCGTCTCCGCGACCTCTTCCGAAGGCACACCTTTGCGCCCCAAGGCTGAGAAGCCGGCAACTCCATGCTCATACCGCGCCGCCAGGAAAATCCCCGCCGCCGGGTCCAACGCAGAGACGTGCTCCGGCGTCACACGCACCGGCAAATGTTCATTGCGCAGCAAGGCCACAGCCCGGTCGCTCATGCGCTGGGGAATATGCGAAGGGAGTCGAGAAGCATAGGCTATTCCTTCGACCTCCAGCAAACGGCCGCGCTCCACGCAATCCAGCGGCTGCGGCACGGCGTTCCCGGCGATCTCAACGGTCAGTTCGCCATCTCCCCGCGGATAAAAGCCCCAGCGGTGCGCCGTCACCCGTGCCGTGATGCCCATCCGTGTCAGCATGGGAAAATAGACCTTTTCGATATAGAGTGCCGGCGGACTCCAGGCGACCGCCGTGCCCCCTCGTAGGGTAACCGTAGAAGCACCGAGCGCCAGCGCGAGGGGCAGGAGAACCGTCTGCAAGATCAAGGTCACCGCACCCGCCGAACCGCCGTCCGCTGCATCCGTGACGTCAAAGGTATACGCGCCCGGCATAACGGGGCCGCCCGGCGTGAAGGTCAGCTCCTGGCTGCCCAGATAATCCCCCATAACTTCAGCCTTGCAAAGCGCCGCTGCGGCCCTAACCGCGGTCAGGTGCTGCGGGCGAAGGCCGGGGGTCGAACGATGGGCACGGATTGCGGTCAGGTGCACCGGCTTTCCGGTGATCGTGGCAAGCGTCAGCGCGGAGCGCAAGATCTGTCCGCCGCCCTCGCCATGAGAGCCATCCATCGTCAACATCACCGGAACCAAAGCTCCTCACATGGGAAGTACAGGGTACCCAGAGTCTCCTGAGTTCCTGCCACGCCGCGGGGGTTCCCTGCAGAGCACCGGGCCATATTCATCCATCTCAGGGAAGCTAAAACCGTGCAGCTACTCACTTACCTATTATACCCAGCCACGCACAGATGACAAATCCACAGGGTCGTTTCATGAAGGGTAGTTCGTTGACTTCGACAAGCTCAGCCAACGGACTACCCCTCAAAAAAGTATCTTGGACGGCAGAGCACCACAGCGCAAAGCACTGCTTTCAATACAAAAACTGGCGCGGATGATCACATCCGCGCCAGTTGCGTATCTCAGCAGAGTTACTTACTGTGCAATGTCGAAGACAATCTGCACATCGAGGCTGACGGTGAAGGAACCGCTGGCGATCGGGGTATCGCCGCCACCGCCTTTGCCATCCGCCATCCGGTACTCAATGTTAGGGGTAGAGCTGGAGCTGTACTCACTCACCTGGCGGACCTTGCCCACCCGGAGCCCCAGTGCCGCCGCCAGTTCCTCAGCCTTGGCCTTCGCATTGGCGATCGCCTTCACACGCGCTTCGGATTGCAGCGCTGTGATATCATCTACGCCGAAGGTAATGCCGTTCACCGTGTTGGCCCCCGCCTTGAGCGCATCCTCCAACAGCTTGCCGGTCTTGCTCAAATCCCGAATCCGGATGTTGACCTGATTGTTGACATGGTAGCGGATCTGATCGGTGAGCATCCCATCGCGGTCGTAAACCTGTTCGACCCACATATTATAGTTGGCCGTCTGGATATCCTTATCCTCGATCTCCAGCGCCTTGATTGCATCCATCACAGCATTCATGCTCTTCGCGTTATCGCTGATGGCCACAGCCGCATCGCTGTTGATGGTCTCCACACCCAACTGAATATCGACGACGTCCGGGGTTGCACTGGCCAGACCGTTCCCATTCACCGTGATGGTGTAGGGCAGGTCACCGCTGCTACTGCCGGCCAGCATGGTCTGTGCTCCCCCACCCGCCACCGCGGGGTTCGAGCCACAGCCTACCAACGTTCCTAATACTGCCACTGCTACAAAGAGCAGCAAACTACGCTTTGTCTTTCCCATTGTAAAACGACCTCCTCTTGATAGTTAGATAGTCCCCTTCTCAGGGCTTCATAATATCAAGACGCCAGGAGGTGTCATAGAGTTCCATCTCGCCCAACAAAAAGAGCTATCCATTGCTGGATAGCTCTTTGCGAACTGACAAAATTGAACGCAGGTCAGAATGGACTAGGAAACTACAATCACATCCTGAGCCTGAAAGCCTTTGTCTCCCGGCACAACAACGAACTCTACCTTCTGCCCTTCCTCAAGAGTGCGGTAGCCATCCGACTTGATTGCAGAGTAATGCACAAACACATCATCGCCCTGCTCACGGGAAATAAAACCAAATCCCTTCGAAGCATTAAACCACTTAACGGTCCCAGTTTCACGCGCTGCCATAATTATCCTATCTCCTTACACGTACATGCTAATGATTCGTAGTATAAATCTCGAATCGGTCTCACAAAAACGCCCAGACTCGTAAGTCCAGGCGTTGCTTTTTGGCACCAACTCAGAAACTTACCCTACGCTTTAAAGTATAACCACTTTCTCAAATCTGTCAACTAGGAAAAAGTAGCGATTTGGGTGCGCGGCTTCACCGCACATCCAAATCGCTCTACCGAGAGATATATAAACCTTGGGCACGGATGCAGGCCTCCACCGCGGGAGGTACCAGATAGCGAAGTGGCAGTCCCTGCACTACGCGGCGGCGCAGGTCGGTCGCCGAGAAGTCAACCGGCGGCACATCCAGCCAGATCAACCGCCGGCTCAACAGTGGAATCCGGGCCTGCAGCATCTCCATGTCAGGAGAAGGTCCCATACGCGGCATGACCGCCAGCCAGGCCTGCTGCAGGATCTCCTCAGGTTCACGCCAGTCCAGAAGATCATGAAGCGAATCCTCCCCCATGAGGAAATACCAGGCCGTGACCTCAGGGTGTTCTGCACGCAAGAGCGCCAGCATGTCCACCGTGTAGTGGGGGCCGGGCCGATCCAGGTCAACCCGCGAGAGTTCAAAGGCGGGGTTATCTGCGATAGCAGCCTCCACCATCGCGGCCCGTGTCTCCGGAGAAGAGAGCCGCTCATCCTGCTTGTGCGGCGGCTGTCCCGCCGGAACGAAAAGGACACGCGTCAGGGACAACTGCACCCGCGCCGTCTCCGCCAGGGCAAGGTGACCGTAATGGGGCGGATCGAACGATCCGCCCAGCACGCCATACTGCAAAGGGTACAGGGCCTCAGACGCCGCGCTTCCCACCTTCCCCCTTACACTTTCCCCTTAAGGCCACGCAAGACGCGTTCAGGCGTGAAGGGAAAGCGGTTGTACCAGATCCCAACCGCGCGACGCAGCGCGTGGTGCACCGCCGACGCCACAGCGACGAAAGGCATCTCTCCCACCCCCCGCGCCCCCCAGGGACCATTGGGCTCATCATTCTCGATCAAAATCGTCTGCACCTCATCGGGGATATCCTCGATTGTAGGAATCAGGTAGGTGCTCAACGTGCGGGTCAGCGGCCGGCCCTCGACCTGGATAAAGTTCTCCGTCATGGACCATCCCAACGCCTGCACGACGCCACCTTCGATCTGCCCCTCGACCAGCCGGGGATTGATCGCCTGCCCCACATCGTCCGCACAGACCATCTTAGGAAAAGTGCAAATGCCCAACTCACCATCCACCACCATCTCCACGCCCACAGCCACATAGCCATAGGAGAAGTTAGGATCACCGTAACCGCTCTCAGGATCGATTTGTGTGGTCTTGGGCGACAGATAGGTGTATTCGCCCCGGGCCGGGCGTTCCTCGCTGCTCCAGGATTCCAGCGCCGCCGCGGCCGCACCGCGGACCGCGTTGCCAATCATAAAGGTCATGCGGGAGGCAGAACAGGAGCCCGAACTACCGGTAAGGGCTGTATCGATCGCCTCCAGCCGCACTTTGTCCACCGATAAATCAAGAGCCTCCGCCGCCATCTGCCGGATGACCGTGCGGGTGCCCTGCCCTACCTCAGAACTCGCGGCATAGACGACCGCCTCTTCCACCTCGGTCGTACCGTGCAGCTCAATCGTCGCCCAAGCGTTATCCTGATACCCGAAGGAGAAACCCACATTCTTGAATCCCAACGCAATCCCCGCACCGCGTTTGAGATAAGGGGGATCACCAGGACGGGGCTCGCCCTTTGGGGCAACCCAGCCCGTCTCCGTTTTACACCAGCCGACTGCTTCCGCCGCGGCAATCAGCGCCGTCTCCAACCCCCGCGCATCATCGGGGAGGGGCATGCCCCAAGGCATAGGGCCATCCGCCGGGACGAGATTTCGCAGGCGGAACTCCACCGCATCCATCCCCAAAGCCTCCGCCAGTTTGTGCATCTGGGACTCGGCGATGAAGTTTCCCTGGGGCGCGCCAAACCCCCGGAACGCCCCGCCGGGGACTGTGTTCGTGTAAACGCCGAGTACTTCGGTTGATACATTGGGAATCGTATACGGCCCGTTGACCGTGAGCACCAGGTTGCCCATCACTTTGTTGGTGGTGTAGACATAGGCCCCCGCATCGGCAATCACCCGCGTCTCCGCTGCCAGCAAGTGTCCGTCGGCGTCCGCTGCCCAGCGTGCATGGGCATAGACATGATGGCGCTTGTGGTGCCCAACAATCGACTCCTCGCGCGACCAGACGATCTTGATCGGGCGATGCAGCTTCCAGGCCGCCAGCGCGAGGACGATCTGTACCGACAGGTCCTCCCTGCCGCCAAATGCGCCTCCTATCGCGGGATAGATGATGCGCACCTGGTCCTCCTCCAGCCCTAACGCATGGGCTACCTGGTGCCGGTCCTCATGGGCCCACTGCCCGCCGCAAATGACGGTCACCCGGCCCTCTTCATCCACGTAAGCCAGCCCGGCCTCGGGCTGGAGATAAGCGTGCTCCTGACCGGGAATCTCGTACTCCGCTTCCACGACCACCGCAGCCTGCGTCAGCGCCGCATCCACATCCCCATGATGGATGCGGTGACGCGAGGCAACATTCCCCTCGAAGACCAATTCGGGGTGGATGGAGATCCCGGCGTGTTTAGGATGCAGGCATGGCGCGTCAGGCTTGAGAGCGTCGCGCGGGTCGCTAATCACGGGCAGATCCTCATACGTGACGATAATCTGCTCACGCGCCCGTTCCGCGGCCTCCTCGGTCTCTGCAACGATCGCCGCCACCTGATCTCCGACAAAGCGGACGATGTCGCCCCACTCTACAGATCCTCCGGGGCCACACAGGACCGGCTGATCCGGGTACTGCAGGCCGTATTCGTTGGTTGGCACATCGCGGGCGGTGAAGATTGCGACCACGCCAGGGACTGCCTGCGCCTTGTTCAGGTCGATATTCAGCACACGTGCATGAGGGCGATCCGCAAAAAGAAGCTTCATCACGAGCTGCTCCTCCATCTCGATGTCCCCCGGATAAGCGGCCTCACCGGTCACCTTATCGCGAGAATCGATACGGAGAAGCGACTGACCTACATACTTCCCTTTCATAAGCTGTTCTCCTTCAAGCAAACTATCGGATGAAAACGTGTTGGGTGTTTGTAGTTCACTCCGTCTCTAACGCCAAAATACGGCGCAGTACAGCCACCGTCGTTGCATACGTTGGGTCCATCCCATAATACGAAAGGTTCTGAGATCCCAGGTTGCGCCCTTTGCTGATGGGGGTATCCGAAGCGTAGTGGAGAATCCCAATCTCAAAAGGGCTGTAATAAAGGTTCACAAACTCATCGGTCGGATAACGCCGGGGGCGCAAGAATTCATAGGCCGCGGAAAGATAGGGACCCGCTTCCATTTCGACGTCGGTGTACCCAGCGCCGAGAAAGCCCTTCATGTACGCTTCCGTCTGCAAGAAAGTGCCCCGCACGGTGATAGCCCGCTGATTATCCAACACATCCCCATAAACCAGGTACTTCACGACATCCCGGGCAGTGAAGCTGTTTCGCAGCAGGTAGGTATTGCCAGAATGCTCATCATATACCACATTCGGGATCAGGACGTCGCCAATTCGCCCGTTGAGCGTGGCGGCCTTCCCCATGACGTAGAGGCCACAAAGCTCGCCGGCACTGGCAGCTACGCGGGAGAGCAGATGGTAAGCCGCAAAGCCCAGCGGATAGTCGATATTCAGGATCACCGCCTGGCTCTTGGCCAGCTTATCCAGCGGGAGATCCTGCAAGCGCGGATCGATATCCTCAGGAACCAGTTGGGAGAGCTCGATCACCTGCGCTTCCAGATCAAAGGTGTGACGGCTGGGAACACGGGTCACGCCGTGGTGGGCCTCATACGCAGCCCGCGCCTCCCTGAGGCTTCTCCCATCCGGTGTACTCAAGTATTTCTTCAAAATGTAATACAGGAAATTGGACCAGCTACTGGGAACCGTCCCCTGTTGGATGCGCTCAGCCTCCTGCTGATACTCAGCCTCTGCCGACGTGTCCAGGTAGTGAAACAGCTCATCCTTACAGCGATGGGCAAAGCCGGTGAGCATATTCACCAGGCTGTGGGTATTGCTGGAGATGAAATAGACCGACCGCCCCGAGAGATCGAGCGAAACGTTCTGCGTCACGTGGCTCCACCAGCGCTGCGTCGCACGGCGGTAATCCACATACGAGCCGGCCAGAAGCCTGACTGCCATCCGTTTGCGGCGACGGGCAATGGTCGCCAACAGCTCCGGCAGTCCGTCCTTCCAGGTACGTTGGAGGCGATCCCAATCCTCAGGCGAGAGCTGCAAGACCTGCCGCGTCTCCTCGATCAGAGTGGGATCCGGCTCACCGGTGCGCGCCCAAGAATCCAACCGTTCCAGAAGACCGGCATGGACCCGCATGAGGGTGTGCATCTTGTTCCATTCGATCTGGAAAGCTGTCAAAATGGGGATAAGGTCATCGACGTCGGAGATGCTGGCAATAAACGCGGCCAGTGTCTTCTCCCCATCGTACAACATGCGGCGACGACGGCCCGGGGCCGAGGCCGGCGTCCAGCTCTCGACATCGGGATAGCCACCGCGCTTAAGGAAGACCTCTTCTGTCTGCCCTAAAACGACCAGACGTACCGCGCGGATGCAAGAAGGGAGGCGCAGACTGCTGTAAATAAAAGCAGACATATCCGGCTCCGACGACCCCGCTCCGGGGTGCAGCGTCGACCCCATGTTGATATGCGTCTCCTCAAGGGTACGGATCTGGACCTCTTCCGTCGTCCGCAGCAAGGAGTAGCATGTGCGCATGTAGAGCTTGATCTTATCGGCGTTCTCGACCGGTGCAGTTCGCTTCATCGTTCACTCACGCAAGCCATGCAGATGAACAGAAGGCCATTCACTCCTTCTCCAATCCTGCCGCTTTTTCCACCGCGTGGATGATCTTATAATAGCCCGTGCAGCGGCACAGGTTGCCGCTCAAGGCCGTCGTGATCTGTTCGCGTGTGGGATTAGGGCATTCCTTCAAGAGATTGGCTGCACTCATCACAAAACCCGGCGTGCAGTAGCCGCACTGTGCCGCGTCCGCCTCGACAAAGGCAGCCTGGACGGGATGCAGTTCTTCTCCCTGCGAAAGTCCCTCGATGGTGACGATGTTCGTTCCGTGAGCCCGCGGAGCCGGCGTGAGGCAGGAAAGGACTGCTACGTCATCAAGCCAGACCGTGCAAGAGCCGCACTCGCCCTCCTCGCAGCCCGCCTTGGTCCCCACCAGTCCCAGGTCATCCCGCAGCATGTGGAGGAGCGTCTTCCCATTGGCCCCCTGCACCGCCACGTTTTTCCCATTGACTGTGCATTGGATGGGCTCATTGCCCTCTGCATGATGCGCTACCGTGGGGCCGGAGAGGCGCGGACGGATGCGAGAGCGACCCCAGAGCGGGGTCATCGCCTCAGGCCTGGGCAGCCCCAACCGCGCGTCACCGGCACGCAGGCTCTGGAGCCCGCGACGGACCAGCGCCGCGACTTCCTCGGTGCGGAACCACGCAGAGCCGCGCACATCATCGATCGGGCGGGCAGCCTCGGCCGCGAGGGACGCCGCCTGCTCGATGCGCTCATCGGTAAGCGGGTTCCCCACCAGAGCAGCCTCCGCTTCAGGAGCGCAGATGATGGTGGGAGCAACGCTGCCCAACGCGATGTGGGCCTCGGTGACCCGGTCCTTGTCCAGCTTGACCACCAGCGCTACATTGGTCACCGCAATGGTAAGAACACGGCGCAGGCCCAACTTCAAGTAGACGCCATGAGCGTTCTCTGCCAGCGGAGCAAAGGCAATATCGACCACCAGCTCATCCGGCTCCAGGACGGTGCGACGCACCCCTGTGTAGAACTCGGCAAGGGGGACAGTCCGCTCCCCTCGCACGCTGCGCAGCTTCAGGCAGCCATCCAGTGCGCGCAGTGCGGTAATCGTATCATTGGCCGGAGAAGCGGTCACCAGATTTCCGACGATCGTCCCGCGATTGCGCAGGGCCGGAGCCCCCACGCCCCAGCAAGCCTGAGCCAAGGGGAGCGCGCGTTCCTGCAGGAGAGGAGAAGCAGCAGCCTGAGCATGGGTCACCATCGGGCCAACGTGAATCAGCCCGTCCGTGCCCAAGCGGATCTCATCCAGGCCTCCGACGCGCGTCACGTCAATCAGAACGGCGGGGGTTCGGGTTTTGTGCTCGATCTCGACAATCAGATCCGTCCCACCGGCCATGATCCGGGCATTCCCCTTGTGTTCAGCCAGGAGCCTCACGGCATCATCGACACTGGTTGCAGTATAGTAAACATCCCATAGTGCCATGGTCTACTCCCTTCAATGGTGTGATGACGAAGAAGGATTTTCTCCGCCGGGTACACTTCCTTGATATTTACTCTCCTCCCGCCGGCTAATGAGCTTTAAGAAAATAATCGGATAATACTTGTTTCAGCCTCACCCCCCGGCCTCCTCTCCAATCCTTGGAGAGGAGGTGAAGGGGGTGAGGTTTGCGGAGGGTTTATCGCCAGGCGGACGGATGCAGCCTATTACCCAGGTAATTATTTAAAGTTCATCAGCTCTGCAG
>JAVEWB010000300.1:0-3578 GCA_034004765.1 Anaerolineae bacterium | reverse complement strand
CGCAATGGCCCCGATGCCGCCTAAAACGGCCTGGATGATCAGAAAGAAGCGGTTGATGCTCTCCAACTGCTCCCGGTCCGACTGGACACTGAACCCTCGGTCTTTCATGGCCTGCTCGATGGGCGGCGCCTGATTGGGGTTCTCCACTTTCACCAGGATTTGGAGGTAGCCAGACTGTGCGGGCGTCGAGGGGGAAGCACCGGCATTCATGCGTTGGTTCAGCCGTTGGGCCTCTTTCAGCGGCATGAAGAGGCCGTAATCATAGATATAGCCCTTTTTCTTTAGGACACCCACGACTTGAAGCCTGCCGATGGTGCTCTCGGTGGGCGCCATGGCTCCTTCGCTGTACTGGTAGCTGACCATTTGCAGCGTTTCGCCCATGAGGTCCGGCGGGGGTGGGGTCGCTTCTCTGTCTTCCCGTAGCTCCCAGGGGATGAAGTTCTCCGGGACGCTGGCCCCGATGACCACCTGCCCACGGTACATCTCGATCGTGCCCTGCTCCACCTGGGCCAGTTTGCTGAAGGCCTCCATGTCGACGCCGTAGGGCTGTCCCCAGCCCTCCTGGCGTTCGAATTTGAGCGGTCCCATCATCTGCACTTCCACGAGGGGGGTGGCCGCGATCACGCCCTCCATCCCGCGGATTTCCTCGAGCACCTTGTCGTCTAAGACCGGGTTGGACTGGCTGCTCCCTTTCTCTCCGGAAGCAGCGCCCCAAAAGGCATCGTTGCGGATGAGCAGTTCGTCCAATCCGCCCATGCCGTACAAACTCTGCGTGGCCAGCTCTTGCAGCCCCGCTCCGAGCGAGACGAGAACGACGACGGCCGCAGTGCCGATGATGACGCCGGTAGCGGTCATCGCCACGCGCGCCTTCATGCGCTTCAGATTGCTCAGCACCAGGTTGAGGAGGTCACGCCAGGTCATATCTAACTGCCCAGTCCTAAGATCCCTTTGAAGAACCGCCCGACTTTGCCCCAGAAGCTCTCCGGTTGAGCCTCTCCCGGCTCCATAGGCGAGCCGTTGGGCCCCATCATGTCCGGGAACATCTCCATGACCTCGACCATGAGCGTCTCACTGACGATCTGTGTCTGGTTGAGGTCATCAATGTAATGGACGTTGACGATGACCTCTGTTGGCCCTGCCTGAGCTGCCATGGCCAGTGTATCCACCGTCCACGATCCCCCCGGTTCGAGGTTCCCGACGAAGACACTGTCCCCTTCCAGAAATTCCAGCCCTTCGCCGGTCACCGCTATTTCTGAGACATTGAAGCGGGCGCTGCTGGCGTTGACCACTTCGATGGGCAACTGGAAGGGCTGGCCGGCCATCGCGCTCCCTTCGATAGGGCGGTAGAAATCGATCTTGAAATCGGGGCGGCGCTGAACGAGCAGGCTGATCCGCTGCGTGTCTTTCTCGCGCGTGCCCCCGCCGGTGTCATAGGCCAGCTCGATAGGGAGGCTGTGGGCCTTGGTCTCCGCGCTCCCGGCGATCATCATCCGCAGGGTGAGGTCCTTGGTTTCGCCTGCGCGCACACTGGGGACGAAGATGACGTTGCTGCCGTCGAGCGGGGCGAACACGCCGAGGTTTTCCCCCTCTTCGCCGCCCAGCGCCAGCGTCAGCCGTTGAGCGTCGCTGCCCCCGACGTTGACGAGCTGCAGCGTCAGCGTGAAGGTGTCGCCGGGCGAGATTTTCTCGGGTATGGAGGCGTATTGATTGATGAGCAACTGCGGGCGGTTGGCGAGGCTGGTATCCACGTCGAAGCCGACGCTCTGCTTGTCGCTGTAGCTCCCGCCATCGTAGTCGCTGTATTCCAGCGCAATGGGGAGCCCCTGCCGTCCGCCCTCTTTGTTGGGCTTCAGGAGGAGCTGGAGCTGCACG
The DNA here is from genome assembly GCA_034004765.1 of Anaerolineae bacterium. Taxonomy (GTDB): domain Bacteria; phylum Chloroflexota; class Anaerolineae; order B4-G1; family SLSP01; genus JAVEWB01. The sequence goes on along the minus strand of JAVEWB010000300.1, from coordinate 1,706 downwards.
GTGGTGGTCCCATCGATGGGCAGGACGTCTGTGGCGATAGCGCTGCCCCCCGATGCCGGTACGACCAGCGTGTCGTCGGCACTCGCGATGATGTTGATCGCTGTGCGGCTCCCGCGATTGGCTAAGGTGAGCGTCAGGGTGAACGGTGTCCCCGGTGCAACTACGGCCGGATGGGTCTCGACGCCTTCGATGATGATCTTGGGTTTGCCCGTGGCCGTCTTTGTCCCGTCCGTGGCCCCGATGACCTCGACGGAGACGGTCTGCGGGAATTCGAAGTGGTTGCCGGCCCAGTCATTGGCCGAGATATTGACCTTGATCTCGTGAATGCCGTTCTGGGCGGACTGGGGGACCTGCATTTGCTGGCTGACGACAAAGGTTCCATTGATTGGAATTTGCCAGAACATGTGGCCGGTCTCTCCGAGCGGGATGAAGGTGCCGCCCGGGAAGACGGCCATGGTGTTCTCCGCCGCCCGGCTGCCGTTGTTGTAGACCTCGATACTCACGACGAAGGTGCTGCCCGGTTTGACCTGCATGGGGGTGACGTTGTAATTGCGGATGGCAAGGTTGGGGCTCCCCGGTGCCGGCGTCTTCTCCGGCTTGGGGGTGCGGGTTGGTTTTGGCGTCCCGGTGGATTCGGGCGTTGCGGTAGGGGTAGCGGGCGGCGTCAGGAGCAGTTGGCCGGTCCCGACTTCCTTCCCGGCTTGATCCAGGATCCAGAGTTCATATCCGTTGGGGGGCACGTTGGTCGGCACCACGGCCTGCAGCGTCGTCTCGTTGACGTATGTCGTTTCCAGAATGCCGTACCCCAGGAGCCGCGCTGTGTACCCTTCGGTGAAGGTCAGGGTCCCTGTGGCGTAGATGCTGATCGTGCCACCCTGCTCCGCGGGCAGCCAGGGTGGCTCTACATTGACCGGAGTCAGGGACTGTGTGCGCGCCGTGACTGCCGAGAAGGCGAGGCTCAGGGTGAGCAAGGCTAACCCCAAAAGTATCCACTGTACCTTATGGTTCATGATTTGACCTCTGATTGTTGATCTGGGGATCCATCGGCGGTTTTCCCGTCCAGCAGATGGATCTCACGCGTGGTGTACTGAGTGACCGTCGGATCGTGGGAGACGATGACGATCGTGCGCTTTTCTTCCTGATTCAGGTGCGTAAGCAGGGACATGATCTCTTTCCCATTGTGTGTGTCCAGGTTGCCTGTGGGCTCATCCGCCAGGATGATCTGCGGATCGTTGGCGATCGCACGGGCGACCGCGACGCGCTGCTGCTGCCCGCCTGAGAGTTCGGTGGGCCTATGGTTCAGGCGATCGCCCAGCCCTACGCGTTCTAACATGGCGGCAGCGCGCTCACGGCGCTCTTGGACGGGGACTCCGTTGAAGATCATGGGGAACTCCACGTTCTGCAGCGCCGTCATTGTGGCGATCAGGTGGAAGGCCTGGAAGACGAAGCCGATTTCTTTGCCCCGATAGCTCGCCAGGCTGTTCTCGTCCAGTCGGGTGATCTCTTTCCCGTTGACCCAAATCTGCCCGCTCGTGGGACGGTCCAAGCCGCCCAGCAGGTAGAGCAGGGTGGATTTCCCCGATCCCGAGGGCCCCATGATGGCCAGGAATTCTCCTGCCTCGACCTCTATTGTAACGCGGCTGAGGGCAGAGACGACCTGATCCCCCATGGGGAAATCCCGGCAAAGATCCTGGGTGTGGATGATG
>JAVEWB010000299.1:0-3579 GCA_034004765.1 Anaerolineae bacterium | reverse complement strand
ATCGGTCAGAATGCCATCCGAGACGACATAGGCAAAGGCATCGGTGCCGTTGAAATTCAGCGCCGGCACGTACGTCACAACCGTGCCCTGCATTTCCACGACGCCATGCAGCGGGTCTTCTACAGCGGCGACAGTCAGCAGATCACCGTTGAGATCGCTATCGTTGCTCAGCACATCGAGTACAGTTGGCTCGTCTTCCAAAAGATTCGCTAAATCGTCCCCGGCAGCCGGCGGCACATTGAGGACCGTCAAGGAGGCACTGCCGGTCCGGAACATCTGCACCTCTGCACCGGTGATGAGCGCCGTGTTGGTGAGAACGCCGCCCGCAAGGCCGGTTCCCAGCGTCACCGGGAAGGTCAGCGTGATCCGCTCCCCATGTGCAAGGGTCAGGTCGGTCGCCAGGAACGGCAGCGTGGCCGAACTCCCCAGGGTGCCCGCATCGGGGGGCTCGAGCACCGCAGGTCCGACGAAATGCAGGCCCGCGGGCAGGAAATCCGAAAGCGAACCGTGGGTCAAGGTAAACCCCTCCGATGCAACGCCCACCGTGTAGGTGACGCGGTCGCCGGGCTGCGCCACCGTCGGCGTCACTTCCTTGGTCACCTCGAACGCATACCCTCCCTCATAAGCCCCCAGATCAGGCAAAGGCCCCAGCGGACGAGAGGTGCCGTCCAGATCGACGGGGATGCCCAGGTCCACACCCACATCAACGGCGGCAGATTTGGGATTCAGGTGGTAATCCCAGGCTGCCGGGTCGGCAAAGGCCGGGTCACCGGACAGGACCACCGTGCCGAGAGAAAACTCCCCATCACCACCCCAATCCAGACCATTCCCGTACCACAGTGTGGCCTCGAGCGCTGCCGTCGATTCCGCGGTAGTCGTGATCCCTACCCCAGCATGGTTGGCAATAATCGTATTGGTGAGCCAGGCGGTGGCCAGAGGTCCCACGAACACACCGTCGCCCACACCGCCGTTGTGCACCACCGTAGTATGCATCAGCGTGCCGTAGCTGGCCCCCTGCTCGCCGCCGCCAAGCCACAGTCCGCTGCCCTGCATCGCGGCGTGATTTTCACCCACCAGCGTATTGGTCAGTGTGAAGAAGGAGTTCGAGCCCAGCCACAGCCCGCCGCCCTGCGCGGTGGCCGTCGTGCTCAGCGAGGCTGTATTGCTCAGCACGCGATTGGACTCGAAGGCCACGACGCTGTCCTCCAGGGCCAACCCGCCGCCGAACCCGTCCCCGCCGCCGCTGGCCAGGTTACCCTCCAACAGAGTATCGTTCAATGCAGCCAGGCTGAACAGAAGATAGAGCCCTCCGCCGCGCCCGGTCTGTGCAACACTGGCCACGTTCCCCCGGACCGTCGTCCCGGCAAACGTAGCCACGTTGCCGCTGCAGAAAACACCGCCTCCATAGCCGGTTCCCGCCATGCTGGCGACGTTGTTCAGCACGCTGTTCTGGCTGAGCACCGCGGCACTCGTGCTGCCCAGATAGAGCCCCCCGCCGCGTCCCTCGGCCAGTGTGCTGGCCGTATTTCCCTGCACCAGATTCCGGTCAAACGTGGCAGTGCCGACAATGAGGGACAGGCCGCCGCCCGTTCCCACGCCGCCGGTACTGGCCGTATTGCTGAGGATCACATTGTCGGTGAAGGCCGCGGTGCCGTTGCTCACATGAATCCCACCGCCATCGCCGATTCCGACGGTATTCGCAACATTGTCCCGCACGACATTCCCAAGCAGCACGACAGAAGCGTTCTGGACATACAGGCCGCCGCCGAAGCCCCAGGTTCCGGTACCGGCCACATTGCTGTAAACCGTACAGTTGCTGATGGTGGCCGCAGCTTCTTTGACGTAGACTCCTCCACCGGCACCATACCAGGGACGAGTGCGGTCCAACCCGGCAGCGTTTCCGTTGGTAATGTAAAATCCTTCAATCGTCGGCGTAACCGTGCCACTGATCGTCAGCACACGACCCAATCCCTGTGCATCCAGGACGGTGGGATGGGCCACAGGATCAGGCGGCTCGACAAACTCGGGCGTATAGCCGCCGCGCAGCACCACCGACTTCGCCAGGTAGACCACCTGGGTCATACTGCCGACGACGGTCAGATTGGAGTAGACGCCGGTAGCGACCTTGATCATGGCGCCGGCACTGGCAGCATTCACCGCCGCCTGGACGCTCGTATATGGACAGAGGCCCACAGCAGCAGGGCAAACCGTGATCACGCTACCTGCTTGCAGAGCAGGGCGCTGGCTCCACGTATCCGGGGAATTGGAAACATCGACAGAGGCTGTACGTCCAGAAGAGGCCCATCCCAAAGCCAGACTCAATCCCATCACCAGCGAAAGCGCTACAGCTCTGACCTTCATCATCGTCACCTTCCTCACAGAGAGCTTGCAATCACCGTCGAAATGCAACAGGGACACGCCAGTGCCAGAAGTTTCGGCACGGAAGGCAAAGAGAGGAAAGTAGTAAGTAAAGAACTTTTTGGGTGTGCGCTGGCCGTGTGATACCACTATGAGTATAGATACATTGCCAAAAAATGTCAAATTCAAGTGAAGCCAAGAGGCACGCGGAAACGCGCACGACGGCCTTGCACTCAATCTTCAGCTCTGCGAGAACGCTAAAAATGGGACTGCACCACCAGTGGCAAATAGAGGATCTCCCCAAAGGTCAGAGCCAGCCGCGCCGAAGCACTTCCCACGGTGACCGTCACCACCGCATGGCCGGGGCGCGATGCCGTGAGCACTGCCTCAGCAGCTCCCCCCGCCAGCGTCCGTGTGAAAGGCGCTGCAGGGAAGAGGCCCGCCATATCCGCCGTGAACGTGACGACCGTGCCATCGGCAGCCCAATTCTCGTGCAGGTCCTGCACCCGCACCCGGATCGTCAGCGTGCTGCCCACCGTCGCGGTGAGTGCTTCGCTCCGGGCGGTTACCGTCATCGGTGCGCCGGGCTGCGGGGCCGGGCGGACGTAGGTCCACACGCCGCGGGCAGATGCCGCGTAGAAGGTCTGCGTCACCGCGCCCTGCGGCCCAGGCAGCGCCAGGGGGATCAGGCCGGCGGTCCCCCGGCTGATCGGGGCATCCCAGGCGCTCCACGTCAACCCGCCGTCAGCGCTTTCCCCGACGTACCCCTGCTCTGTCAGGTAAAGATGGCTGGGCACGCGGGAATCCAGGGTCAGGTAGGCGCCCCCTGCTCCGGCAGCGCGCACCGTCTTCCAGATCGTCCCGCCATCAACGCTTTTGGCTACGGCGCCACTCTCCTCGGCCACGTAGAGGACCACGGGTTTTTGAGGGTCGATCACCACCGAATGCACGGCGGTCGTGGTCGTGTAGACAGGCGTCCAGTGGCCCCCGCGATCCTCCGTGCGATAGAGCGCGCCAACGCAGGGGCCGCCGGAGCACACCTCCCCGCCGGCGTAGACGGTGGCTGCATCCAGCGGATGGACCGCCAGCGCGGTCAGGGAGCCCTGGGGCAGCGTGAAGACCGGACTCCAGTCTGCACCCCCATCCTCGCTCCGCAGCACCACGCCGTGGGGATCAGCCCCCGCGGGAGCGGCCTGCCCTGCCGCGTAAAGCGTGCTGCTC
>JAVEWB010000298.1:0-3584 GCA_034004765.1 Anaerolineae bacterium | reverse complement strand
GGATAACAATTTTTGTATCCCATATGTGTGCCATATCTTGCGGTCGCCGCTCCTGTATCTATGGGAATGGATGTGGATAACTCTGTGGAAATCCGAGTCAAAATCTCTCTTACCAGAGCATTTTGCTTAAGACCGGGTTTGTTGATAGCAAATCGTTGTGTGGTTTCACGCGCTGAGCCGACGTCGATTGTTGATCCATTCGTTGCGGCGGATCTCTATTTGGCGGGAGAGTGCCATCCATTCATCTACTAACAGGACCAATCCCTTGCCCTTGGGCATCAGCAGATAAGGGCTGCACCATAATTTGAGCCAGCCGATGGCAACCGGGTAGCTTTTGAGGTCGATGACCACCGCGGTTTTGCCCCACAGGTCATGGTAGAACTCCCGTCGCAGCTCTTTCTCACGCTCCGGTGGGAAGAGCTGGGCAAATTCGACGGGGCGAACGCTTTCGACACGGCGGTAGGCGAAGGCTATAGGGTAGAGCGGTGTCCGGATGGTTAGATGGTCGTTGTAGCAGCGCACGACTGCGGCGCGTGCCAGAAAGTTGTACAGCGTAAGCAGCAGGCCGATCAGTGTGATGCCCAATGCGGCCCAGGCGTACCGGGCATCCAGGAATGTGCCGCGGGTTGCTGCCCACCACAGCGCAATGCCGCCGGGAATCAGCAAGAAGGCGGGGCCTTGCCAGCGGCGTGCGAGGACCTGATACACTAACAAAGGAAAGCGATCAGTCTGTTTGCTTGCCATAGGGTTTTACTTCTTTCTTATAATAATCACAGAACTCCTGCAGGGTGCAGCGTTCGCAGTGGGGCCGCCGTGCCAGGCAGACGGCCCGCCCATGTTCGATAAGTTGAATGTGGAAGGGGTAGTAAAGCTCCGGTGGGACCAGATGCTCCAACAACTCGTGTGCCTTTTCCCGTGTGGTCGTGGCGGGGATCAGTCCCACCCGCCGTGTTACGCGGTGGATGTGGGTATCGACCGGGAAAGCCGGCCGTCCCAATGAGAAAAGCAGCACGATCGCCGCCGTTTTGGGCCCGACGCCGTGCAGGGCGGTGAGCCAGGCGCGCGCTTCCTCCAGCGGCAGGGCCTGCAGGAAGGCGAGGGAGAGCTCCCCGTGTTCCTCCGTGATGTGGCGCAGCGCCGCCTGGATGCGCGGCCCTTTGCTGGGGGCCAGGCCCGCCGGACGGATGGCTTCAATCACCTCTGCTTCGGATCCGTCGCGTACCTCCTCCCAGGTGGGGAAGTGCGCGCGCAGGCGGTTGAAGGCCAGATCACGGTTGCGATCGTTGGTGTTCTGGCTCAGGATCGTGCTGACGAGCTCCGAGAGCGGATCGTAGCGCGGGTCCCGGAGGGGCATGCCGTAGGCTTCGGTCAGCCGGCGATGGAGTTCGAGGAGAGCATCAGGATTCATGGTTAGCTGCTTTCAGGTGTGCCTGGGCACGGCGGACCCACTCCTGCTCAGCTTCAAAGGTGAGATGGGTGAGTGCTTCTTCCCAGGAGACCCAGATGGTGAAGAATTGTTGTTCATCCTTTGGCGGTCGCTCGGCCTGCTGCGGGGTACGGAGGCGCATGAGGTAATAATGTTCGGTGCGGCGGATGGCGCGCTTCCCTATTGGGAAGGCAACGAACTGCTCGCCCAGATCGGCGAGAATTTCCAGGTCGATGTAGCCGGATTCCTCGCCAACCTCACGCAGAGCTGCCTCTTGGGGGGATTCACCCGCTTCGATGTGGCCCTTGGGAAGGCGCACTTCATCGCGAGAGGGCCGGATGAGCAGCAGGACCTTCTCGCCGGCAGTGTCAGACACCACGCCGCCGGCGGCGAAGTAGAGGATCGGAACCTGGCGTTTGGCCATAGAGCTTCCTCCTTCTTGCATCTTTGATGAAGGAGGGCCACACAAAAAATGCCTTTTGGTGAGGCCCTCCTCACTCTGTAACCGCTCAGTCGCCGCACTTCCCCTGGCGCAACTGACGGGCTTGCCCAATCACGGCATGGAAACTGCGACTACTTTATGTTAACCAATTTTAGTTAGGCCGTTTCCAGATAGCGGTTCAACTCCCAGGGTGTGACCTGGATGCGGTACTCTTCCCATTCCGCCCACTTGGCCCGCATGAAGGTCTCGGCAATGGAGTCCCCCAGGGCATCCAGCAGAACGTCGTCTTTTTCCAGCTCCTCCAGCGCTTCGGCCAGCGTCCCGGGCAGGGTCGCAATGCTGCGCCGGTTCAGCTCTTCCTGATCGAAGTGGTAGATGTCCTCATTGACCATCTCCGGGGCCTTCATTCCTTTGGCAATCCCATCCAATCCCGCGGCTAACATCGCGGTAAAGGCAAGATAGGGGTTGGCGCTCGGGTCGGGGCAGCGCAGCTCGATGCGGGTGGAGGCCTGGTTGCCCGGGACGGTGCCGGGCACTCTGATCAGTGCGGAACGGTTGCGGTTGGCCCAGCAGATATAGACGGGAGCCTCGTAGCCGGGGGTGAGCCGCTTGTAGCTGTTGACGGTTGGTGCCACCACTGCGGCCAGCGCTCGTGCGTGCGCCATCTGGCCGGCGACGAAGGATTCCGCCAGTGACGAGAGATGGTAAGGGGCGTCGGCATCGTAGAAAAGATTCTGCCCCTCTGCGTTGGAAAAGCTTTGGTGTACGTGCATTCCGGAGCCGTTGATGCCAAAGATCGGTTTGGGCATGAAGCTGGCGTAGAGTCCATGAGTGGCTGCGATCGCCTGCACCGTATATTTGAAGGTGACGGCGTTGTCCGCGCTGTGCAGAGCGGTGGCGTAGTGGAAGTCGATTTCGTGCTGACCGGTAGCAACCTCGTGATGGCTCATTTCGACCTCGATGCCCAGCGCCTTGAGTGCCAGGACGATCTCACTGCGCACCTGCTGGGCTGTGTCGCGTGGCGAGAAGTCGAAGTAGCCCACGACATCGTAGGGGACCGGATGGATGGAGTGGTTGTTGTTATGTTCGAAGATGAAAAATTCCAGCTCCGGGCCGGTGTTGTAGATGTACCCCATTTCGGCAGCGCGTGCCGTCATGCGCCTGAGTGCCGTGCGGGGATCGCTGGGAGAGGGCGTGCCATCGGGACCGTACACATCGCAGAAGAGGCGCGCGCGGCGGCGTTCGGGCACGCTCCAGGGGAGCACCCGGTAGGTCCGCGGATCGGGAATCAGAATGCGGTCGCTTTCGTAGATGCGGGCAAATCCCTCGATGGAGGAACCATCGAACCATATGCCATCTTTGAGGGCTCTGGGAAGTTGGTCGACGGGGATGGTGACGCTCTTTGTATTACCTAAGATATCGGAAAATTGCATGCTGATGAACTGAATCTTATCTTCTTTAACGCGTTCTGTGAGTTCTGTGGCCATTTTTCTATCCTCTTTCTTGTAGATCCATGCATCCTATAAATACCCCCGATGGGTAATTAAGGTGTAAGTATAGGAGGACTTCGGTGGTCGTCAAGGAGCGGGCTGTTCTTCGAGGCCGCCAAAGTAGTCGCGCACGTAATTGCGGAGTGCCGGAGGCAGGGAGCGGCGGGAGAGATCGGCCTCCGCGGCTTCGGCGTAAGCAGCGTAGATTTCACGATAGGGAACACGG
>JAVEWB010000297.1:0-3612 GCA_034004765.1 Anaerolineae bacterium | reverse complement strand
GGCGAAGATGCTATCCATCGAAACACGGCCGTTCCCGAAGAGCAGGTCGATGAGGAGCATGCCGACGAAGAGCAGCGTAAGGAGGCTGATCCCCAGCAGGTAGAGCGTCAAAAAGACGAAGAAGCGGTTCTTGCGCGCGCTTCCGTATAAGTGACGGGCCAGTAATGGGTTCATCTTCCTCCGGGCGCAATGGTTTCTAAATGACAGTTTGGGTTAATCACAAACGAAATTATACTTAGAATATGGCTGAAGGGCAAGTCCCTGATTTTTCAGGGTAACCCGCCGGATTGCCCACTGTGGGAAAGCCGGCGGTCCGCGAATCGGGGAACCCTGAGGTGAGGGGGTACGTCTATTAAGTAAGATGGATGGCTTTTTAAGGAGGTGCCGTGATGGTGCGTTGGCTTATCTATAGTTTGTTGGGAATGTTGCTGCTCTCTGCTTGTGCGGCTCCCAATGCGTTGGTCAGTCCGGAAGGGGCTCGACCCGTGACCGAGGAGGAGGCTTTCGTCTCGCCGCTTTCTCCGCTCCCGGAACCGGAAATAACGTCCCCGCTTCCGGAGCCGGGGTTGGCTTCGCCTCTGTCTACACCCACGGCTATGCTGGACACGAAAGCGATGGCCACGCGGTTGCTGCCGCTGCTGGCCAGGCACCTGGGGATCGAAGCTCGGACCCTCAGTGTGGTTAATGTAGAAGCGGTTACGTGGGGCGACACCAGTTTGGGCTGTCCGCAGCCGGGGATGATGTATGCCCAGGTGATGACGCCGGGATGGCGGGTCACGGTCGAGCATGCGAGAGAAGGAAAGCGCTATGATGTCCACATGGCCGAGAAGCCGGAAAGCTTTGTGGTCTGTGACGGGGAGACCGAGGATGCCCCACAGCTCCCACAGCGCGCCGATGAGGATAATCCGGCCGTAGCCGCGGCCAGGGCTTTGATTGCTCAGCGCCAGTCCTTTGCCCCCGAGGGGTTGGAGTTGGTCGCTTTGGAGGCTGTGGAATGGGCGGATGCCTGCCTGGGATGTCCTGAACCTGAGACCGCGTGTGCAATGGTGATCACGCCGGGGTATCGGATCATCCTCAAGAGCGGTGATGTTCTTTATGAAGTACATACGGATCTGGAAGGCAAATCTGTGGTGTTGTGCGAGGGCTCCGAGGATGTTCCTTAATAGTGCAAAGCAACGGCTTGCCCGTTTTTAGAAGGCGGGTATACTCAATCCCGATAAGAGAGCATCCCCAGGCCCTTGCCTTGAGGGGGAGCATGGCGGGGTAAGATAAGGGATCAACGAGTTTGGCTGGTTGGACTTACAGAGAATCAGGGTCTGAGAAAAGGCAGGCTGTTGGCTTCTGTAAGGCATAGAACTCGGCGGACTTGTCAGGGTGCCTATAAGAACCTAATCGGAGGAATCGATGCAGAGTCCATTTTGGGATAACTTACAGAATGAAACCAGACGGCTCAAGGGGCCGACGTTGTGGGCCGCCATTGGAGTTTGGGTCTTGATGTTGGCGGTGGGCCTTTTCTGTGCTTTCGGTGGATTATCGCTGCCCGGTGGTGGGAAGGAAGTTGCCGAAACAGACCCTGAGGGGGCGGCGGGCCCGACTGCCACGCTGCCGGCGATGGTGATTCTCCCGACGCCTACACCGGGAACGGGTGTGCCCGCTGGCGTGACTCCTGCGGCGTCTGCTACGTCCGCATCCAACCTGCCGGCGCTCCCCTGGGGCGAGTTTGGCTATGGCATTGCGGCTAATGCCGTGATCGCAGCGGATGGTGATTACTCGATCACCTCGGGCCAGATCAAGGAACACCTGGGCCTGGGGTGGCTCAAACAGCAGGTGCGTTGGGACGAGGTTTATGAGGACGGCCCAGAAGAGGCCGACTGGGGCCTCTATGACCCGGTTGTTGAATCGGCCAATGAGACCGGGTTGAAGGTCATGTTAAGTGTGGTGGATGCGCCGCTGTGGACCCGCTCGTACATCGATAGTGATCCTCTGGGAGCCCCGCCGGACGACCTGACGGTCTATGCGAATTTCCTTGGGGAACTGGTGGATCGTTACAAGGGCAAGGTTCATGCCATTGAGGTCTGGAATGAGCAGAACCTCAACCGCGAGTGGGATACCGCCGAGGGTCTCAACCCGGAGCGCTACGTGGAGATGCTGCGCCTCTCTTACCAGGCCATCAAGAGCCGTGATCCGAACATCATCGTCATCAGCGGCGCGCTTTCCCCGACCGGTGTCTATGCGACCGATCCAGCCAATCCTAACCGCATCCTGGTGATGGACGATTATGAATACCTGCAGCGCATGATCAACGCGGGGTTCCTGGATTACGCAGACTGCGTGGGTGCCCACCACAACGGGATCAACATGCCCCCCAATGTCACCTGGAACGAGGGGTACAATGATCCGACGGCGGCTTTCCGTGGGCCCTTCGACAACCCGCACCATTCCTGGTCGTTCAAGAGCACGATCTGGGACTACTACACCAAAGTGCAGGAGGCCGGGTATAACAAGCCGCTCTGTCTGACCGAGTTCGGGTGGGCCTCTTCCGAAGGGTGGAGTGCTGCACCGGAGGGCTTCGATTTTGCCTGGGACAACACGGAGGCAGAGCAGGCCGAGTGGGATGTCCAGGCCTTCCAATTGATGCGCGAGTGGGGCATCGTCCGCCTAGCTTTCCTATGGAACCTGGATTACTGGCAGAAAGGCACAGGAGAGACCGATCCGAATGCACCATATAGCCTTACTAATCGCAAGGGAGTGCCGCGCCCGGCCTTCAGTGCGATTCAGGCGATGCCCAAGATTCCCTAAAGTTGGGGACGGCGCTTGTTTTGCGGGAGGCTATGCTATTTTGATATGTCCTGAGGCATCAGGGTGCAGCGTGCTTTCGAGGCAAGGATGGTGACTTGCGTTACCTTAACATCTTGTCGAAGCTAACGCTGAAGCACGATCATACGTCCGGAGCGGGGGTAGCCGGCTTTCGTGTTTTGCAGTGTTTGTGTCTGCTGATCTTTTGTGGAATGGGGGTGGGCTGTGCCGCTGAGGTGCAGCCCACCTTTACACCTACGCCTACGGTTGTTCCTACTGCGACACCTGATCCTCCGCCTGCTCCAACGGCAACCCCACAACCGGCTTCATATCGGTTTGCTTCTCCCGAATACGGTGCGAATGTGCACCTGTGGTGGGACCGCTGGGCTTCACAGCGCGACTGGCATGTGGTCAACGACATCGGGGCGACCTGGGTCAAACAGCGGCTGTCGTGGCGGAATGTCAAGCCGCTGGCCGATGAGCCCTATGATTGGTCGACGTCTGATCTGATCTTGGAGGAGGCGGAAGCGTGGGGTGTCAATCTGGTCTTTCGGTTGGATGGCACCCCCAGGTGGGCTTTGCCGCGCGGGGAAGGGATCGACGGCCCTCCCGCGGATTATCACGATTACGCGGCGTTTTGCTATGATGTGGCCGCACGCTACCGGGGACGTGTGCGCGGCTACCAGATTTGGAACGAGCCGAATCTGGCGCGGGAGTGGGGCGGCGCGGTGCCTGATCCGGCGGCGTATGTGGACCTGCTGCGCCTGTGCACTTGGGGCATCCGGCTGGCTGACCCGGAGGCTTTGATCATCACGG
>JAVEWB010000296.1:0-3625 GCA_034004765.1 Anaerolineae bacterium | reverse complement strand
GCGGGGTGGGGCGGCAGCGCTGCGCGAGTTCCCGCTCTGCATCCCCTTCGTCTGCTCCGTCTCGCCGCTTTACTTCCCGAAGAAAATCATCGACGCCGTGGAGGTCATCGCCGCGGCCGGGCTGCCGCTGGATGCGCTCTCAAATCCGGTCATGGGATTGACCGCGCCCTATACGCTCGCCGGGACCGTGGTGGTGGGACACGCCGAGGTACTGGCGCTGGCGGTCATGGCGCACGCGGTCACGCCGGGGCTGCCGATCCTCGCTCAGAACACACCCAGCGTGGCGGACATGCGCTCGTTGGCCTCCACGACCGGCGGTCCGGAGACCGGCCTGATCCGCCAGACGGCGGCGGCGCTGGATCAGTCCGTGGGGATACCGGCTTGCGCGCATGGCCACACCAGCTCCGCCCGGCTGGACTACCAGTCGGCGGACGAGAAGGCGCTCAACACGCTGTTGATCGCCAGCGCGCGCCCCGCGCTGCTGGGAGGCCTGGGGGCGCTGGCCAACGTGACGGCGACCGCTTACGAGGCGCTGGTGCTGGACAATGAGCGCTACGGCGCGATCCTGCGCATGTTAGAGGGGGTGCAGACCGACACGGAGCATCTGGGGCTCGAGGTGATCGCGGCACTCTCGCGGGGTGAGTCGGCGCTGACGCACAACCATACACTGCGCTATCTGCGTTCCGCTGAGGTCTGGCGTCCGCGGCTGGCGCTGCGCCAGGGGCTGGTGGGCGGCGCGCCGCCGTCCGAGACGAGCCTGGAGCGTGCCCGTGCGGAGGTGAGCCGCCTGCTGGCGGCGCACACGGTGGAGGCGCTGCCCGAGGCGGTGATGATGCAGATGGAGGAGGTCCTGCGGGAGTATGATCGGGGGTGCGGGGAACGTGGTGCGTAAAACGTGAAACGTGATGCGTGAAGAAGGCATGCGTCAAACGTCATCGGCTTTTTGCCGGCTACTCTTGGGATCGCGGGCATCTTGCCCGCTCCGCTCGTTCTTGTCAACACCCTTCTTTGTGGTAAAATGCAGTTGTACGCCCCTGTAGCTCAGTTGGATAGAGCATCGGCCTCCGAAGCCGGTGGCATGCGTTCAAGTCGCATCAGGGGTACAGTCAGGCAGTCGGCTATAACTAACTGCCTCCCTTAACCGCAGCGGCCCGGCATTCTATGCCGGGCCGCGTTGTATTCCCGCCGACCACGAATACAACGTGATGCGTGAGAAACTGGCGTCGTGCCCCAGCCGACCACAAATAGGGCACGAATACACGAATGGGGTGTAGCCGCGGTATCCTACCGCGCTCGACGTCGCCCCCCTGCCGACCACGAATGGCACGTTACCCCTCCTGTCATTCCCGCGGAAGCGGGAATCCAAGGCGGGCAAGATGCCCGCGGTCCCAGCGGGCCGACCACGAATGGGGCACGAATACACGAATGGGGCGTAGCCGCGGTATCCTACCGCGCCCGACGTCGCGCCCCTGCCGACCACGAATGGGACACGAATACGCGCATGGGGTGTAGCCGCGATATCCTACCGCGTCCGGAATGATGTCGTTACGAGCCTATCTCCGGCATGGGGGTGTACAGGTGCAGCTCCGGCATGGGGAAGTGGCGTGCGTTATAGGTGAGAAGCACCAGCCTGTGATGAATCGCCGTCGCGGCGATCATGGCGTCGGGGATATCCAGGGTAACGCCCCGGGTGCGGTAGCTCCGGACATAGCCGCCCGTCAAATCGGCCAGCGCCGCATCTAAAGGATAGCAGGCCAGTGCGTCCAGGAAGCTTAGCGTTTTCTTGCGCTCGTGGTCGCGCATGCCCGCGATGACTTCGGTTCGCGAGATCGCCGCAATCCCCAGATGCCCTTCCGTCGCCAGCCGGATCAAGAGCTCCGTTGTCGGGAGATGGCCCCGCAGATGCGCGATCAGCACGCAGGAGTCCACCAGGTACTCAGGCATGGTCGGGTTCCGCCGGGAGGAGCGGCTCGCTGCGCCAGGATGCACGTAGATCCGCGACCCAGCGGGTGATCTCCTCAGGCGTCGCCATCTTGGGGTGGGCGGTATCACTCCACGCGCCGGCGCTCTCCTTGAGCGCGACCAACGTCTTCAACTTCTGCACGTACTCGGACGTGGCCCGGATGATAACCTCGCTGCGCTTGCGGGTGGGCACCAGCGCGTCCAGCTCCTCCAGCAGGTCTGCGGGAAAGATAACGTTGATGCGCTTTGTCTCTTCACTCATTTCGATCCCCTTTATTTATACTCATTGTACACCTTATTTATGGTATTTGTACATAGATATAAGGGGTTTTAGGGGGGCTTCGCCGCCGGGTCGCCGCCGAATAAATGCGGCGTCTGATATCTCAAGCCTGCTCATGAGCCCGCTTCCAGCGGGCTTTGTGGTATCAGCCCGACGTTTTAACGCCGGGCTGACGGGCGCGATTAGTCAACCCCAGGTGCTGTTGTGGGATGTCGGGCTGGCGCTCGGCGTTCCCAGGGGTGTAGCCGCGGTATCCTGCCGCGTCCGGAATGGTGCCGTTACGCACCTGTCTCCGGCGTGTTATGACGCTATCATCTCGATGTCGCAGGAGCCCAACCAGTCCAGGGCGCGCTGCCGGGCCTGGTCATCCTTGAAGATGTACCAGTCCTCCAGGACATTGACCTTTATCCGTCGTTTTTCTGCCATCGTCCTTCCTCCTGATCTTGCTTCCAATGGCACTGTTTGTACTTCTTGCCGCTGCCGCACCAGCACGGATCGTTGCGTCCGGGACGGAGTCCGGCGTCGCGCTCCGCCGTGGGTGGGAGGTATCCCATGGCTTTCGCCTGTTGGAGGGATGCATGGAGCACTGCCAGATCTTCTTTGGAATACTTCTTATAGGTCGGGGTGAAGAAGCTGTCGAAGCACTTTTCGGCGTACTCAGGTGGCCGTGCCAGCAAATCATCCGCAACTTCCTGAGCTTCTTCCTCGTCTATTCCTCTCTCTTGTAAGGCTGCCAGCAGCCGCTCCCGCCCGACCCGTTGGGCAATGGCGGCGAGTGCTGCGGTTGCATTCCCTTTGAAATCCTCGTCTTCATTTTCGATCAGTGCCAGGATGACCGGGACGAGGGCGCGCTCGTCCCCGGCCCGTGCCAGCATGGGGAAGATCTCGTGGAAGAAGGTGCCGCCTTCGGCAAGCTCACTGAGCTCTTCCGCGGCCCGGGGATCTCCGAGGTCGACCAGTGCCCACAGCGGCCCGATGAAGAGTCCTTCCTCCGGTACACCCCAGCGAGTGTCCATGAAGTAGTCCCAGAGGGCGTCCGCGTCTTCCTGTGAGCCTAACATCCCCAGTACCATGGAGGCGAGGCTCCTGCCATACGCATCGAGATCCGGGAGGAGTGCCCGTAAGACTTCTATCGCCGGGTCGCCCATGGCGTAGAGCGCAGCGATGAGCGGCTCGTAGATGTCCACGCGCGCTTTGGGATCCAGATCCAACGCGCTGCGCAGCCGCTGTTCGATCAGCGGCAGGATTTCCGGCCCATACGCTTCAAGGCGTTCCTGCCATAAAAAGCGCGGCAAGCCCCTGGCCTCGGCAGCCAGATCGAGCAGCGCTTCGGCGGTCTCGGCTTGCTCGATCCGCGCGGTAGCTGCTCTGTTGCGCTCGGTG
>JAVEWB010000295.1:0-3627 GCA_034004765.1 Anaerolineae bacterium | reverse complement strand
TTGAGCGGTCAGCCCCGCTTCTTGAAGGAGCACTTCCACCCCGGCGCGGATGGCGGCCTTGGCAAGTTGGATCTCATGGACATCCTGGCGCGTGATCAGGATGTCGCGCTTGTTCCCGCTTTCCGGGCCCGGTACCAGAAGGAACGTGCCCCCACCCTTTTCCGCCCGCACGCGCGGGTCCTCATCTTTCAGCTTCCCTGATGGGGCGAGCACCCCTGCCATGCGCAGTTCGGCCACGGCATCCAAAATGCCGGAGCCGCAGAGCCCTATCGGGGGTTTACCATCGATCGTCTGGACGTGCGCGACACCGTCGAGAATGTGCACCGATTCGATGGCACCCGGGGCGGCGCGCATCCCAGCGCGGATGTGGGCCCCTTCGAAGGCCGGCCCCGAGGCGCAGGAGCAGGTGAGGGTTGCGCCGTTCACGGTCAGGCTGATCTCGGTGTTGGTGCCGATATCCAGCGCGATGGTGGGGCGTTCTGCCTTCCAGGCTTCCGTGGCCAGCAGCATGGCCACGTGGTCGGCTCCCACATACCCGGCAATGATGGGAGGGAGAATGATCCGGGCTCCGGGGGCCAGCTCCAGCCCCAGATCGCAGGCGTAAAGCTCCAGCGGCTCGCTGATTGCTGCCAGGTAGGGTGCTTCTCCAAGCTGACGGACCGGCAGTCCGGCAAAGAGGTGGTGGATGGCCGTGTTGCCTACGGCAACCGCCTCCACGATCTGCGTGGGCACGGCTTTTACCTGGGTGCAGAGACGGGAAGCCAGCGCGTTCAAGCCGTCGACCAGTTTGCGCTGCAGGATCTGCCGTCCGTCCTCGTGGTCGTTCGTGTAGGCGATCCGGCTGACGACGTCCTCACCGTAGGCCACCTGCAGGTTCATGATTCCCGCCTTGGCCAGTGTCCTTCCGGTGGACAGATCGAGCAGATAGGCAGCGACTTTCGTGGTGCCAAGGTCCAAGGCCAGCCCTAACAGCGGGCTTCCCATGGGAAGCAGGCCCGCGACTTCATATCCCTCACCGGTCTTTCTCAGGGCCAGACGGCCGGACCATTTTTGTGCGCGCAGTTGATCGGAGAGGGTGCGCAGCACTTCGTACCCGAGATGCGGTGCGGGCAGCCCCTGGGCGACAAGCGTGTCGCTCAGCCGCGTGACATCCGAGCGCAGGTCATCCAGTCCGGGCGGCGGTAGGGTCAGGTCGACCGGGACGATCGCCGGATCGAGCGGAACGGGGCTTTCTTCTCCCTCGACCTGCAGCCGCTGCGGGGTGGTCAGGGAATCGGGGGGAATGTCGAGCTTCACGTCGCCGAGGGGCTGTGCCTGACAGGCCAGACGCCAGCCTGCGGCGAGTTCTGCTGCACTGAGGCGCGCCTGTTCGAGGGGCGTTGGATCGGTGAGGGTTCCGCTCATCACCCGTACCCGGCATTTCCCGCAGACGCCTGCACCGCCACAGACGGCGACCAGCCCCACCCCCGCCTGACGGGCGGCATCTAAGAGCGTCTGGCCGGGCGCTACTGCGACCCTTCGGCCAATCGGTTCGAGATCAACGGTAAATGGCTCGTCTTGTATGGTCAAGCCTGATTCACCTCAATACTTTCTCCAGTGTCTCCTGTGTCAGGAGGCTGGGATCTGTTTCCGGGGGCAGAAAGGGACGGACATCGTCCACGACCTGCGCCCAGGAAACCGTGCTGAGCCGCTCGTGGACGGCATCTCGCCAGGTGGCTTCAGTCAATGCGGAGCCTGCCCATCCGGTCTGCTGCAAGGCATGGTTGAGCAGCGTCAGGTTAGGTGCGGGCCAGGTCGGATCGCTCAGGTACCAGAGCAAATCATACACATCGCGCCCTTTGAGGTAAGGCCGCTGCAGCAGCGCGTGCAGCTTACCGGCTAACAGTGACGGCCGGTCGTGATGTTGGAGGTGCAGCAGAATGTGGCGGCGGATCACGCTTGTTTCCAGGCCGGCCCCTGTGGGCGGAAGGGTATCCACTTCGAGTTTCACCGCGAGGGCTTCATCTGGGTGGGGAGAGAGTCCGACCTCGTAGAGCAGACCGGGAAAGCGGATAAAGGCGCTGTGCACGGTTTTATGGTCATTGACTTTGATAACGGTCTTATAGCCTTCCGCGGTGAATGTGGATTGGATTGTGCGAAGATAAGCACGGAAATCGTAAGAGTCCCGGGCCTGTTCCAGGGCAAAATCCAGATCTTCCGAATAGCGTGCGCTGGCGAAGAGAAAGCGCAGTGCCGTACCGCCATGAAAGGCCAGTGGGATCATAGCGCCGGCTTTTTGAAGGCTACCGAGAATGCGCGCTTGCAGGTACTCGCGTACGACGTTCCGCCCGTCGGCGGGTGTGGGTGCCGCATGGATCAGTTCAGCCAGATAGGCTTTCATAGAAACTCGTACTCCTGCTCCTCAGTGCAGGCCAGTGCAATCACTTGAGCCGCCGCGCGCTGCAATTTCGGGCTGCCTGCAGCTTCGGCTTGCTGCAGCAGTGCTTTTTTATCCAGTCGGTCCAGGTTCTGCAGGCGCAGCTCATGCAGATAGGCCGGTGCATCGGCATCGGGATGGAGATAGAGTAGATCGAGCAGGGCCTTTTCCGGTGTGGCGACAAAGGCCTCCTGATTGTCGCTGACAGCAATCTGCTGGTAGCCGTACAGGAGGTCGGTTTTGACGTGATGGAACTTGAAAACGCCAAGCGGCGTCTCCCATTGCCCGGGCCGCTCTGTAGTAATACTGGTGGTAACCGGTACGATGTCTGGGATGAGCATGTGATAGGCCAGCGCTGACTGAAGGCTGACATAGGAACCGCGCACCATCCGGTTGGCAATGAGAAAAGGGTGCGGTTTGCTTTTCTGATAGGGGGGTGCCAGAGCATATAAGCCGCGCCGCAGTTGATAGATCCGCCCGGCCTGCGTCCAGCGCAAGAGCTGTCGGCGGACGTTGGCCGGGTTCGTATTGCCGGCCAGCAGCAAGGCCGTTTCGAACACAGGCTCGCTGCCGATGATTTCCAACAAGTGCTCGAATTCCATATCAATAAGATACCACAAATGGCACTTTATTGCAATGAAAATCGTTTTTCCGGAGCAATTGCATCTTATCCCAAGACCGTCATTCTGAGCGGCTTCAACGGAGCACCCCCTTAGAAAGCCACGACAGCGAAGAATCTCTGTGACCTTTCGCTGGTCTTTCGTTTTGCTCGAGACAGGCTCAGGGCGACGAAATCGCCGAGAAACCGTTTAGAGGCAATCGCCCTGCCTGGGATTTCCTCTTGAGTTCAACTGATTGTAAAACGGTGTACAATAGTTTTTATGTTCGAGGTTAACGCAACGGTACAGCTTATTGAAGGGCTTCATGCTCGACCGGCAGCACGTTTCGTCCGCCTGGCCGGGACGTTCAAAAGCGTGCTCACGGTCTCGTATGGGGAGCGCCGGGCGGACGCGCGCAGTTTGTTGGAGGTGCTGGCCCTGGGGGCTCCTCAGGGAGCGAGGCTCACCCTCCGCGCCGAAGGGGAGGACGCCGAGGCCGCACTGCTGGCACTGCAGAACTTTTTCGAAGCGGAAGAGGGAGCATGAACATCCTGCACGGCATGGTGACCTCCGGGGGCATCGCGATCGGGCCGGCCTTTCATCTGTCGCTCG
>JAVEWB010000294.1:0-3630 GCA_034004765.1 Anaerolineae bacterium | reverse complement strand
GCCCGTTGATATCCGTTACAGCGGCCTCGAGCGTGAAACGGCGGCTCTGTGTCTCCTTGGAGATATCGGCGGGGACCCGGAACGTCACGCGTCCCTGCGCATCGGTCTTCGTTTCCCCTTCGGCGATCAACTTGCCATAGCTGTCATAGTAAAACTCGTCATCCTCCTCACGGGTCACGTCATGATCGGTCCAGGAGTAACGGGGGCAAGCCTCCCATGTCGGGCAGCGGTATTCGAACGTGTACCCGCTGCTCAACGCGCTCCAGCGGACATCGGCATCCCCGACAGCTCCGCCAAAGTAATAGGTAGCTTCCGAAGTCACAGCAATCTGATCGCCGTCTATATAAGCATCGCGGTCAGCCTCGACCTGCACCTCGTACTCCGGCTTGCGGTACTCCGCGACCTGAAAACTGGTGCTGGCGTAAAACTCCACGTCATCATGGCTCAACGTGAGATAGTAGGTCCCCAGCGGCGCTTCGGCGCTCAGCAGCAGCTCCCCGTGCAGCGTCCCCATCTCGTTGAGGGAGAGCAGCTCGTTGTACAGCTCCTTGCCCTGTGGATCATCGATGCGCACACGCACATCTCCGAGTCCCGCCGGCAGCCGGTAGCTGCCATCCTCATCCTGCCGCACAATCCCCTTGAAGTAAACGGTCTGATCGGGGCGGTAAATGGGGCGATCCGTATACAGATAGCCCCGATAAGAGGCCAGGTCGTAGTCGCCCTGTACACCGAACTCCCAGGGCGAGATACCATCGCTCCAGTCATTGAAAGCGACCGCAAAACGCTCGTCTCCGGGCTCTCCGGCAAAGGCAAAGTAGGAATCCCAAGGGCTCTCCACCCAGACCTCCTCCCCTTCAGCCTGCTGAGCCCGATACAGCCCCTCCGCATTGGTGACACCCGCGCCATGCCAACCCGCCTCTTTCGAGTTGAAGCGAACCCCCAAATTCGACACAGCCTGTCCCGTCCGCAGATCGGTAGCCCAGATCAGCGATTCCCCTTCGCTTTGCTTCAGTGTGAGGTTGACCCCGGATTTGACGAACATGAATCGGGACGGTGTTGCCTCGGGGTCTTCTTCAAGCATCTCCGGTGCGGTCATCTGCAGATAATAAAGCCCAGGCGGCAGTGCACCCCCATCAGCTTCCGTCAATGCGAGCGGAAGCCGTATCGCCTCATTGCGCGGCGAAGTCGCCGCCTGAGACCATTGACGCACCAACTGTCCCGCCTGGGGTCGATAGAGCTCCCAGGTATCCCAATCCCCGTAGCCGTTCAGTTCCATGAACGTCTCGACAGGGAGCGTGTACAAACTCACATCAAGGCGCGAGATGTTCTGCACCGTTGCGTAGACGACTGTATCCGTATAGGTGCTAAAAGTCTCCAGGTTGGCCCGGGTATTCAGCCAGGCTGCAGGTGGAAGATCCCCCGTTGTGAAACGAACCTGCGCGGCCTCCCCCAATGTAGCCCCATAGGCATCAGGCATTGCACCGTCCAGGATGAACTGATAAGCCGTCGCCGGCTCCAGGTTCAGGTAAAGATGTGCCACCGTATTGAAATCAGTCCAGTGAGTATAGACATCCGTGACCGAAGGAGCAATCTGCAAATGATCCATGAAGGCATCTACATCCATCGGTCCGGCAAAGGTAAACATGACATCGCTGTAAGGATCAACGTCGACCTCCCCATCCTCCGGGTATGTCATCACCAAGGCAGGTGGCTTGACCGTGCGGAAGGTTGCAGTGGTCGCCTGAAGCGTTGCGCCTTCCCCTTGCACAGGGCGGGCGCCCTCCGCAACACGCGCCACACAGGCCGCATCGCGGGGCAAAGCAGCAGCAGGGATGAAGCCCATGGTTTCGGAGGCCAGCGGCGTCTCCCCGCCGGTCCAGCGAAAGCTTCCTTCAGCAGGCTGTCCATCGACCTGCAAGGTGAAACGCTCTTCCACCGAAGCGTGGTCCATCGGCTGATTGAACGTCACGCTGATCACATCAGCAGGCCCGAAATACTTGAAGCCATTCTCAGGCCAGATTTCGGTGACCGCAGGGAGCAGCGTGCCGAACTCCCACGTGAAATCCTCCTTCAGCGTCTCGCCGAGTGTATCCTCAAGCCCTGCCGCGATGCGAGCGCGGTACTGCGTTGCCGGCAGGAGTCCCCCCTCCGGGCGGAAGACATAGGTCGAGGTGTTCAACCACTCCCCCTCGCCCTTCACCGACGGCTGCAAGGTCAAAGGATTGGGCAGCTCGGACTGGCGGTTGAGCGCCGTCAAGGGAACCACCGGACGGTTGAAGACCACCGTGAGCAGCGTATCCGGGTTCAGATCCTCGCTGTCGGCAATCGGTTGGACCTGACTTACTTCAAGGAAGCCGACGGTGGTGAAATCAACGGTCACCGGCTCACTCAAAGGCTCCCCCTCGCGGTTTTGCGCCGTGTCATCCACCGTGACCTGATAAGCAGCGCCGCGATCGAAAGGAGTTTGTGCCGCAAAGACCACCGTGCGATCATCCCGCCACGTGAACTTGCCGGCAACCTCGGGCAAAATGGAAAAAGCGTCCTCGACGCTCTCCCGATCCATCGGCTGATCAAACGTGAGCTCGACCGGCGACGCTACCCCCTGCTTCTCCCCCACCTCCGGGCTGCGGAAGAGCAGCCGCGGCGCAGGCAGCGGCATCGGCGTCAGCGTTGGCGGTGCAGGGGTCGCAGAGGCGGCAGCCATCGGCGTGGCCTGCTCCCGCAAGGGTGCAAATAATTGGCAGGCAAAGCTCACCAAAACCAGCACAACTATAAGCCCAATACTCAATCTTTTAAGCGTAATCTGCCTTTTCATTGTCTTCTCCTTACTCACCAACAGATATCTGCACTTCCGGCGTGACTACACGAAGGCCATCCGCCGTCACACCCTCGGCCTTGAAGCGATGCGTCCCCAAAGAGAGCCTCCAGAAGACCTGATACGGCGGCGTTTCGACCTCCGCCAGCATCGCACCATCCACCCACAGCGTTACCCGTGAGAATACCCCTTCTTTTGCAGCACGCGCAGAGACCACCAGCCGCTGAGACTCCTGCGGCAGCCCCGGATCGATGCGGTAGACCGCACCCCCATCCGGTCCGGTCAGTTCCAAAGAAGCGTTGACAGATAGGGATGAATACTCTCCAGAAAGCGGAGCGCTCTCTCCCCCCGTTCCTCCTGAACCACTGTCCGCCACAGCGCTGTGCTCCGTACACGCTGTCGTGGGCTCCGTCCCGGCAATGAAAAGCTCCTTCACGCGGTGCGGACATACCGGACCGGGGAGCAGACCGGAAAGCGCACACACCTCGACCTCAATCAATCCCTCAGGGCGTGCGAAATTGCTGACAGGGCGTCCCTTGAGCGCCGTTTCCGTGACGTCATGCCAGATAGGTCCTGCGCCGCTGATGCCGCTGATGTTATGCATCGGCTCGTTATCCGCATTGCCTACCCAAACCCCCACGACCAGCTCTGGCGTGTACCCCACCGTCCAGTTATCGCGAAAATCGGTCGTCGTGCCGGTTTTAGCTGCTGCCGGGCGCGTGAGTGCCAAAACGCTTCCTTCACCGAAGCTCGGCATACGCGCCTGATCATCGCTCAATATGTCCGTGATCAGGTAAGCCACGCGCGGATCGAGG
>JAVEWB010000293.1:0-3636 GCA_034004765.1 Anaerolineae bacterium | reverse complement strand
GCCAAAACACCTGATGTGATTAAGGGTACAGTGAGCGGGCAAGATGCCCGCGGTCCAGTGATGTCATAAGCGCTATAGTTCCCGCTCGTCGGGCCCGTCGTAGTCCTGGGCCGTGGGCGAGATCGTGCGCATCGGGCGCTGGCGCGTGATCTCATCGAAGACGTGCGCCGTCAATCCAACCGTGCGGGCGATGGCGAAGAAGCCGTTGCCCATCTCGGGCGGGAAACCCATCTCGCAGAGCAGTGCGGCGATCGCCCCGTCCACGTTCATGGGCAGGTCTTTGCCTGTCGCCTCGCGCATGGCCGCCCGCAGCGCTTCCCCCATCTCCACATAATCGCCCGCCACGCCTTCCTCGCGTGCCAGCGCAAACAGCCGCTGCATCCGAGGATCGTCGGTGTGGATGCGATGGCCGAAACCGGGCAGCCGCTTCTTCTGCGCGCGGTACGTCTCGACCCACCGCCGCGCCGTGCTCAGGCTGTCCTCCCCGGCCTCGTGCCGAGAGGCCACTGCCTCTAAGAGGACCCGCATGCAGCCCTCGATGGCCCCGCCGTGATGCTGGTTGATCGTCATGATCCCGGCAGCGATCGCCGTAGTCAGCGGTGCGCCGCCCGAAGCTACCGTCCGGGCCGCCAGCGTCGAGGGCGGCGTGGCCCCATGATCCACGCTCGAAACCAGGAGCGCATCCATGATCCGACCATGAGGCTCCGAGGGCAGCTCGCCCTTCAGCACCAGATAGACCACGTGCGAGAAAGGCACCTGGCCCATCAAAGCATCCAGACGATAGCCGCGCACCACCACTTTATTCGGCGCGATCTTCGTGATCGGTTGCGCCCACCGCTGCTCAGTATCCACAGATTCTTCTTTCCCCATAATCTCCCTCGTCTTCTGACCTACCTGCTACAGATGGAGCCTGGCCAACACAGCCTTGGTGGCTGCAGGCAGCTCCATGAAGGACTCCACCACCGTCGCGCCGACCTCGCGCAGGCAAGCCACCTTGCCGTCGTAGGTCCCCCGGCCCCCCTCGACGATCGCGCCGGCATGGGAGAAGCGTGTCCCGCTCTGGGCCGCCTTTCCCCCGATGTAAGCAATCAAGGGTTTGGTAAAAGCGCCCTCGGCAATCAGGTCCGCGACCTGCTCCTCCTGGCTGGTGCCAATCTCCCCAAACATCACCACCGCCTTGGTGTCCGGGTCCTGCTCGAAGAGCCGCATCACGTCGGGATGCGGCAGCCCCACCACAGGGTCACCACCGACATGGACCAGCGTGGTAGCCCCAATCCCTTCGCGGGCCAGGTAGTACGCCATCGAAGAGGTAATGCCGCCGCTGCGGGAGGAGATCCCCACCGGCCCCGGCAGGAACCAGGAACGGGCCGAGGCCGCGCGCCCTCCCATCATGCCTAACACGGCTTTATCGGGGCTCAACACACCGAGCGTGTTGGGGCCGACGAATTTCGCCCCGGCCTCTTTGGCGCGGCGGGCGACAGCTAACACATCGTAAATCGGGACACGGTCCGGGACGATCACCAACAGCTTGACCCCCGCATCGATCGCCTCCAGCGCCGCATTCTTGACCAGCGGGGCGGGGATAAAGAGCACACTGACATCGATCGGGCCGACATTCTCCCAGGCTTCCACAACCGTGTCAAACACGGGGATGCCCTCGACTGTCTGCCCGCCGCGGCCCGGCGTCACCCCGGCCACGACCTGTGTGCCATACCCCACCATCAATTTCGTCCGCGCGATCCCCTCGCGTCCGGTAATCCCCTGAACAAGGACGCGCTTCGTCTGATCTATCAGAATCGACATATACAACCTCCGCGATTGTCTTTAAGCTAAGGACACAAGTCCTTTACAGGTACACGTCAACGACGGGCGCGATAGGCCTCGAGGCCGGGAATGGGCAGGCTCACATATCCGCCGCCCGCCCCATAGAGGAGGCAGTCCACCTCACAGGCCAGACATTCCACACAGCCGCCCTTCTTAGCCTCTTCGGGCGTGATGGCGAGCACAGGTGCTCCCGTCACATCCAGCGAAAGGATCCGGCCCGCGCAGGCCTCGATACAGGCCTTGCTCGTACAGGTCGCGCATACCGCATGATCCAGGATGACCGTACCGCCGGAGATCGTCTCGAAGCGATAGGGCCGCCGTGGCTCAGGGCGTGTATACCCCGCAGCAGCAGGGGGCTGCTCCTGGCTGCTTTCCTCGATCAAAGCCCTCAGCCTTTGCGCGCAGAAATCGGGGGAATCATCTTTCTTATAGCCCTCCACCCGTGCCGGAATGCGGCCGTTCACCTGTTCCAGGATCTCCACCGCCTTATCCTCGGCATTCCCGCCCAGCCGGATGACGGCAGGGACGGCAAGCTGTTCCTCCAGAAACGCCTTCACCAATCCCCGGGCCGAATAGAACTGCTCCTGGCTGGCCACGCCGGACCCGGAGTCAAAGTAGCCATCGATCGGACCGACCGAGAGGACGATCTTGGCGGCACGATAGACCTTGCTGGCAGGGGGATTGCCGCTCGTATCGACAAAGGTAGCCACCTTGTAACCCTGGCGCAGGATAGCGTCCATGCTCATCATCGAGCCGCCGCCGCCCGCGCCGTGGAAGCCGATATAGCCCTCGCCCTTTGCAAACTCCTCGGCCATTTGGATGAAATAGAAGGTGCCCCGATAATCATTGGCCTCGACCGCATAGGCAATCTTTTCAAGCTCCGTGGGAGGGCGGTTGTACTCACGGGCAATCGCAATCCCCAGATCCTTATGGCGGAAGACCGCGTAATCATCCACCGTGACGCGGCAGTCCGCCGCATAGAGCTTGCCATCGCGTGTCTGCACTAAGGGATTAATCTCTGCCGCGCGGGCCTCGTACGTCGATGCCACCTTATAGAGCTGCACCAACAGCGCCGCCAGCTCCCCTTGCAGCTTTCCGCTTACCCCTGTCTTGCGCACCAAGTTGCGTGCCTGGTACTCCTGCAGGCCAAAGGCCACGTCCACGTGAAGACGCGCTACCTTATCGGGATGCGCTGCTGCGATCTCCTCGATCCCCGTGCCACCAATGCTGGAGAACAACATCAGCGGAGCCTGTGCCCGGTCATCGATGATAAGGCCGGCATAGAACTCACGCACGATATCCAACTGCTCCTCGACCAGCACCTGCTCCACCGTGAACCCTTTGACCTTCATGCCCAACATCTGGTCGGCTGCGGCTGCGGCTTCTTCAGGGGTGGCGGCCTTCTTGATGCCCCCCATCGTCGCACGCCCGGTCACCCACGCCTGCGCTTTGACCATCACCGGCACGCCCAACTCCGCAGCCAGGGCACGGGCCTCATCCGGGGTCGTGGCCACCCCGCCCTTTGGAACCGCGATCTCAAACTGTTTAAGAAGTTCTTTTCCCTGATACTCATGTAATCGCGCCATTCAGATCCCTCCGAAAATCATCGACCTGAAAAAGATGGAAATGGACAAATAAGCCCGGAAGCCAATTTGTCCATAGATAACACTCACCCTGTTACAACGCCGCCAGAACTCACGGGACTCGGCTAGACCATGACCTTCGGCCGGTACTCGCCCCATATCCGACGCAGAACACCGCAAATCTCGCCCAAGGTGCAGTCCGCCTCCACCGCTTCGATGAAAAGCGGCA
>JAVEWB010000292.1:0-3646 GCA_034004765.1 Anaerolineae bacterium | reverse complement strand
GAGGTGGCATGGAAGGTCATCCTCCGGCAGGGAATCCCGGGGATCGTATCCGCGGTGCTGCTGGGGTTTGGCCGGGGGATCGGTGATGCCGCCTCGGTGCTGTTTACTGCTGGTTATACCGATAACTTACCCAGCTCTTTGCTCCGCCCGGTTGCTTCCCTTCCGTTGGCAGTCTTTTTTCAATTGGGCACACCACTGCCGTTGATTCAGGAACGCGCCTACGTTTCGGCGCTTGTGCTGACCACGATTGTGTTTGTGGTCAGTTTGCTCGCGCGATTGGCAGCGACCCGACTGTCCAGTTACGTGATAGAGTAGTCAGGAGGACCGAGTGGAATCTTATCATCAAGCTGAAGTGTGTGTGCGGGATCTCAATGTTCATTTTGACTCCCTGCATGTCCTGAAAAGCGTTTCGGCCCACCTCCCGGCCAATAAAATCACGGCGATCATTGGCCCCTCGGGGTGCGGCAAGACGACACTGCTCAAGTGTATCAATCGGTTGATCGATTTGACGGACAAGACGCGGGTGTCGGGGGAGATTACGGTGGGCGGTGAGTCGGTACTTGGCCCTCAGGTCGATGTGACCCGGGTGCGGCAGGAAGTGGGGCTGCTCTCTCAGCGTCCGTACCCGCTGCCGATGTCGATCTATGACAATGTGGCGTTCGGGCCGCGTATCCATGGGCTGCGCAGCGGCTGGAGTATGGATCAGACGGTCCAGCATTACCTCCAGATGGTCGGGCTTTGGGATGAGCTCAAAGATCGGCTCAATGAATCGGCGGCGCGGCTCTCTATCGGGCAGCAGCAGCGGCTTTGTCTGGCGCGGGGACTGGCGGTAGAGCCCAAAGTCCTTCTGGGGGACGAGCCCACATCGGCCCTGGATCCGATCTCGGCGCTGCGGATCGAAAGCTGCTTGCAGGAACTCAAGCAGAACTATACCGTCGTGCTGGTCACACACGTCCTCCGGCAGGCGCGACGGATCGCCGATTACGTCGTCTTCTTGTACATGGGGGAGGTTGTCGAATCCGGTCCCGCGCATGAGGTCTTCGAGCAGCCTAAAGAGGAGCGCACGCGCGCTTATATCAAGGGGGAGTTTAGCTAATAAAGGTGCAACGCACTCTTGGAAGTGCGTTGCACCTGAAGACCGCTTTTTTACTTAACCTCGAAGTCCGCCTTGCCGGCTTCTACGTCATCGATCAGGACTTTCATGGTGTAGGAGCCGGGGTCCAAAGCGACGTTGTCGATAACGTTCTGTAGGACATCCGGTTTATCCGTGGCTTTTGGCTTGATGGTGACGGTGATCTTTTTTGCCGCGGTCGGGACTTGAGGTTCTACAACAGGCGTTGGGGTGGGAGTCGGTCCGGGTGTGGGGCCGGGTGTGAGGCCGGGCAGTTCACCTTCCCCAACGATGGTGAGTTCTGCGTTGTCCCAGTAGGAGTCGCAGTGCTTGAAGCGCCACATCACGGTGGAGCGCAGGAAGACAGTGACGGCGCTGCCCTGTGCAACGGCCTCGACCGGTGGGGTTTGCTGGTAGGCGTCGTAGTAATTCTTGGCATCGCTCCACACGATGTCCTCGGACCAGGGATCGGTGCCGCCCTTGGGATCGATGCCGACGCGAAAGGTGAAGTTGTACTTACCACCGCCTTGCGTATCGCTCTTGCTGGCATTGTCACCCTGGCTGCTCCATGCGTGAGCCCAGGCGCTGGCGCGCAGCCGCATCCCGGGCGTGAGCCCCTCGACGCGCTGATAGAGTCCGGCGTCATGGATGCCGAAGAATGTAAAGCAGAGCCAGGCCTGATTACCACTCTGGATGCGCAGGGGTTTCAGAAAGGGGGGCTGCTTGGCGATGACCTTGCACTCGGGCCGTTTGTAGCCATCCTTGTTATCGAGGTCGTGAGGGACTTTGCCGCCCTCTCTCCAGAAGCAGACCCAATCTTGCGGAACGCTGATTTCTCCAAGCTGCTGACCGGTGTGAGTTTGTCGCCACGCACCGCCCTCGAAGTCGGGATTCTTCAACAGGTTTGCCATCATACTCTCCTTTTTTTGAAGTGAGCCCTGTTTGGATGGGTTAAGGAAATGCTGATCGATATTTTATTTTAACGCCAAGTCGCGTCGATGTAAAGAAAAATAAGGGATTTTGTAGCAGCCTGCCCAGAATTGAAAGTTGCCTTTGGTGCGTTCTCCGATTACAATAGGGTAGAAGATTCTGTGCCACGAATTGCTATCCTGAGCGAAGCACCTGAAAGTGGACTTCTATGGAAAGGGGAGGACCATGTTCACACGCGTTGGAAGAACAACGACCGAATTGAACCTGCGTGAAGGGCCGGGCTTGAATTACACGATTCTCACCAAATTACCGGAGGGGACACGGCTTACGATCCAGGCGGTAGAAGAGCCCTGGATTCAGGTGGTGGCCTCGAATTGGGAAGGCTATGTCCATCAGGATTATGTGGAGTTCCCTCTAACGGCTAAGACGACCGTGGCGGTTGGCGTGCGCGAGTCCCCGGGCGAGCAGGCTGCGCTCGTCAATGCCTTGTTCGAGGATACGCTGCTTCTCACCTTTCAGGAGGAAGATGGCTGGCTTCCCGTTATCGCTTTGGGACAACCGGGGTATATCCCCACCGATACGTTGCTCTACCCGCGCGTGGCGAAAACGACCGGCCATGTCAACCTGCGCATCGGTTCCGGTACGGAGCACCGTATTCTGGAGATGCTGCCCCCGGAGACCCAGATCCATGTCTGGCGCGAGGAGGGGGAGTGGTTCTACGTGGCGGATACGACAATGTCCGGCTATCTCCACCGCGATTTTGTCGGGTTCGAGGATCAGGAAAAGCCCAAGGATGCCGTTGTAACGGAGCATGAGAGTGCGGTGCCCGTGGATGTGACATTGGAGCCTGCCGACTCTGAGAAGCTGTACCCCGCTTCGGGCGCTGGGAAAACGGAGCAGCAGGTAGCCGGCATCTGGAACCGGCTGGGTGGGCTGCTCAAGCCCCTGGCGGACTCGCTTAAGATCGACCCGGCGGTGACGGTCGCCGTTCTGGCGGTGGAATCGGGCGGGCGCGGCTTCGGGTCGGACGGGCGCATGATCATCCGCTTCGAGAACCACATCTTCTACCAGCGGTGGGGCAAGGAACACGAGGATGTCTATCGCCAGCACTTCACCTTCAGCGCCGACAAGTCCTGGACCGAGCATCAGTGGCGGCCATCGCTCGATCAGCCCTGGAAAACCTTCCACGGCAATCAGGCTGCGGAATGGGAGATCCTGGAATTTGCCTGCACGTTGGATGATACCGCGGCGAAACTCTCCATCAGTATGGGCGGACCGCAGATTATGGGCTTCAACTACGCTTCCCTGGGCTATGCTTCCGTTCAGGAGATGTTCGATGCCTTTGCTGCCAGTGAACGCGCACAGGTGATGGGCCTCTTCGACTTCATTCAGGGGCGGACGACACCTTCGCGGCGCGTCGCGGCACTGCAGGCGCTGGATTTCACGGAGTTCGCCAAGCTGTACAACGGGCCGGGGCAGGCGGAGACCTACGGCAACTTGATCCGCGGCTGCTACGAGGCTTTCCATAAACTGAAGGCTTAACGCGCGAGTAAGAAAAGCGGGCGGCCAGGGCCGCCCGCTTTTACATAGTTCTCGTTAGCGTGC
>JAVEWB010000291.1:0-3666 GCA_034004765.1 Anaerolineae bacterium | reverse complement strand
TGGTTTCCCCATCGGCCGCCGGAGATACGGTAGAGGAAATAATCAAAGGTATTGGCCATATAATTTCCCATTCTAATCATTTGCAAGAAGAGTTCGATCGCCTGGGTTTTCTCCTCACCGTAAACTTCCACGACCTTCGCGCGGACTTCGGGATCGGGATCGGCAGCGGTCTCAGCCCAATGCTGCGCATAAAGGATCGCCGTCTCTTCCTCAGGCGGGCACGTGCCGATCATGCCTTGCAGAATCGCCTGCACTTCCGCATGGTCCATCCCCTCGCGCAGGGCCATCCGGGCATGGTAATACGCACAGTAACGGCAGCCGTTCACCTGTGTGACCGCCAGCATCAGCCGCTCGCGGAATGCCGGGGCAATGGTCTGCATCGCACGATGCACCTGACGCCGGTTCCGCAGCATGAAACGGAAATCGTCAACGAACTCCCCTACACTCCCATACGTCCTCTTGTGATAATCGTCCAATTTCCTACCCCTCCAGAACATCGCCAGAACTCAAGGGATCTCCGCTCTCCAGCGCGAACTCCACAGCTCTGCGGTGGAAAAGCATGTCTCCCAACTCAGCCACGACCATCCCGATCAAGATCAGAGCGCCCCCCAGCCATTCCCGAGCGACCAGCACCTCATCGGCGAACAGCGCCGCCGTGATGGCAGCAAAAACAGGTTCCAGGGCGAAGATCAAAGCCGTATGGGTCGCCGTCGTGTGCCGCTGCCCCCATGTCTGAACACCAAAGACAAAGGCGGTCGCCACCAGCCCCATATACAGGATCGCCGGCCAGGCAGGTTGAGGAGGCAGTAAGGCTTCTGCCTCAAACCATAGTGCGGCGATCGAAGTCAAAATCGCTCCGGTCGAAAGCTGCATCAAGGTAAAAGGTAAGACGGCATGGCGGGACGCGACATGTGCAACGGTCGTAATATGCAAAGCAAATCCCAAAGCACAGGCCAGGACCCAGAGATCTCCGGTGGCGAGATGCAAGCTGCGATCCAGTGTCATCAAGGCTAATCCCACCGTTGCCAGCAAAATCCCGGCGACGGCACTGCGGCTCGAAGGCTGATGCAAAAACCACGCCGCAAAAACGGGCACCAACACCGCGCTCAACCCGGTGATGAAAGCCGCTTTCCCCGCTTCTGTCGTCTGCAGCCCAATCGTTTGCGTCACGTAGCCCAGCGTCAGAAAACACCCCACCAGTCCGCCATCGCGCACAAGCTGCCACGATAACCCCTTCCTGTGGAATAGGAAGAGAATAAGCAGAGCGAAGGAGGCGATCCAGAAGCGAGAAGCGACAAAGACCAACGGCCCTACCAGGTCGAGGGAATTCTTGACCACCACAAAGGTGCTTCCCCAAATCAACGTAATGAAGACCAACGCGAGATCAGCTTGCCAGCGACGCATGAGAATTCCCCCGTCAAAAGATCGACACACAGCTTCCCGGAAGGTGGAAGCTTGCGCTAACGTAAATACTCTACTGCTCTACTTCATAGCCCGCGCTGCTCCAGGTGTTCATCCCCTCCAACATATTGTGGACGTTGGTGAGCCCCTGCTCCCGCAGGAAATCTGCTGCTTGACCGCTGCGATTACCGCTGCGGCACACCACGACCACCGGCTGGTCCGTGGGAATTTCTGACAGACGGTCGGGCAGCTCACCTAACGGGATCAAGAGCGCTCCGGGGATATGCCCGGCAGCGTACTCGAACTCCTCCCGCACGTCGACGATCACAGCCTCACCGCTGCCGTACAGCTCATAAACAGCATCCACCGTCAGATCCGCCGGCAGCGTCCCCTCCGTGACCGGCTCGTCCGGTAGGTGCACAACGGCAGGCAACGTTGCAGCTTGCACACCGCAGCCTACCAGCACGCCTACCAACAAAGAAAACCCTAACAACTGTTTCCAAAAATGGCGTCTCCTCATTGTCCCCTCTCCTTGTTCATATTATACCAGAAAATCGTATATTTTATTAGGGAGCAAAGAGAAAAAGAGTTGAGGTCGTGATGAAGCCACAACCTCAACTCTTAAAAATCTTCTTTCAATGCCACTCGGCAAGGAGAAGGTCTTCCAAAGAACGCTTCGGGACGTGGTGAACCGAGTCACCATCACGCCAGTAACGGATATTCCCATCCGCACCCACAGCATCAACCACCACAGTCTCCGCGGGGCTTCCCAATGCCACTACCAATAAGATCTCGTAGCGCTCCGGCAAGCCAAGGATCTCACGCAGCTTATCCCGCTCCACGGAAGCAAGGATGCATCCCCGCAGTCCCTGCTCCACCGCCCCTAGCAGGATAGACTGGGCAGCAATACCGTGGTCGACGCCGAAATTATCGGCAATTTCCTTATCTCCCAGGATGACCACATACGCCGCAGGGCGCTCGCCCTCTGCCGGACCCGCCCACTCCTTGAGATACGCCGCCCAGTGCAGGCAGGGAAAGATCCGTGCATTCTGCGCAGGGGCGGTCGAAAGAACAAATTTGAGCGGTTGACGATTGGCTCCTGAAGCAGACAGTCGCGCCAGATCCACCAACTCACGCAGCATCGTGCCCTCTACCACGGACCCCTGATGAAAACGACGGCAGCTTCTGTTTTGCAAAACCAGGTCTTTCAACATTTTCCCCTCCTTAAGCAGACACCACTTCAGCCTCGGGGGCAGGTAGATAAATCGAGAAGGTTGTCCCTTCACCGAAAACACTGCTGACAGTGATCCGACCTCCCAGCCCCTCGATATAATCCCGGGTCCAGAAAAGCCCAAAGCCCATGCCGCTTTGCTTCGTGCTCCACCCGATCTCGAAGACCTTACCAAAATCTTCCGGGGCAATGCCGACCCCCGTATCCCGGATCGTCACCGCAATAGCGCCATCCGCCACGCAGGCGCTGGTGATCTCCAATTCCCCTCTGCCCCCTTTTGTGCTCAGAGCTTCAAAGGCGTTCTTCATCAAAATTCTGAACGCCTCCGTCAACATGTCAGGGGCTGCCTTGATCGTAGGGAGATGCTCATATAAGGCAAGCCGAATATCGCACGTCGGCTCCCTTTTTGTCATAGTCAATTCATCAAGAGCCTGCTGCAGACAATCGTTGACACTGATTATGGAATCCGACATCTGCCGCCAGGGTTCCCTCAGCGTCTCTAGAATGCCAATCGCCCGGTCCAAATTCTCCTGAATTTTGGGGAGATCCTCCAGCTTCTGCTCCCGTGGGCCAGGCGGAAGTCGTCGCAGTATCTCGAAGTAAAGCTGCAGCGTTCCCAATTGGTTCCGGAGCGCGTGAACGGACGTGGCCGCGCTGAAAGCCATCTTTGCGAACACCTGCGCCGTCTGTCGCTGTTCTTCTGCATGTCGATAGAGACGGGCATTACGGATTCCTGCCGCCGCTTGCTGGCCGAAGGTATGCAAGAGCGCAATTTCACTTGGCTTAAAAACGGTGGAGCGCGTTGCCGCAAAGAGGTTCCCCACCAGTTCACGTGTTACCCCGCCCTCTACCGGCGATTCCAAAAAGAAGGGGACGGCAATGACTTGTACGATTCCCAGGGCCTTCTGGATATCCTGCACCAGCCCCCTGGCCTCAAGTGGGACAACCGGCCTGAACAGATCATAGAGATCGGGGCTGGTCACGGGGTACCCGGCCCGTGTAGCGCGGACGCTGAGGTTTTCCTCATCCTCCTC